>JAAZDE010000007.1 GCA_012512925.1 Desulfuromonadaceae bacterium | reverse complement strand
GGATCGAAGAAGAAACCAAAACCGCCGGCGGACTGATCATCCCCGACACCGCCAAGGAGAAACCCCAACAGGGCAAAGTCCTGTCCGTCGGCAAAGGGAAAAAACTCCCGGACGGCAAAACCGTCCCCATGGATGTCAAAGAAGGGGACAAGGTTCTCTTCGGGAAATATTCCGGTTCGGAAATCAAGATTGATGGCCAGGAATTTCTGATCATGCGCGAGGAAGACGTCCTCTGCGTGGTCGAATGATAAACGGGGCACAGGCCGACTAAATCCAATCAGCAGAAACAAGGAGGAATATAGACAATGGCTGCAAAAGAACTCAAATTCGGGCAGGACGCCCGCAACTCGATCCTGGAAGGGGTCAACATCCTTGCCAAGGCCGTCAAGGCCACTCTCGGCCCCAAAGGCCGTAACGTCATCATCGAAAAATCCTTCGGCGGCCCCCTGATCACCAAGGACGGCGTCACCGTCGCCAAGGAGATCGAACTGGACGACAAATTCGAGAACATGGGCGCCCAGCTGGTCAAGGAAGTCGCCTCCAAGACCTCCGATGTCGCCGGTGACGGCACCACCACGGCCACCGTCCTCGCCCAGGCCATCTACCGCGAAGGGGTGAAGCTGGTCACCGCCGGCCACAACCCGATGGAAATCAAACGCGGCATCGACTTTGCCGTGGAAACGGTCATCGGCGAGCTGAGAAAACTGTCCAAGCCGATCAAGGACCATAAGGAAATCGCCCAGGTCGGCACCATCTCCGCCAACAGCGACAAAACCATCGGCATGATCCTCGCCGAAGCGATGGAGAAGGTCGGCAAGGAAGGGGTTATCACCGTCGAGGAAGCCAAGGCGATGGAAACCACCCTGGACACCGTCGAAGGGATGCAGTTTGACCGCGGCTATCTCTCCCCCTATTTCGTCACCGACCCCGACCGTATGGAAGCGGTCATCGAAGACGTCAAGATCCTCATCCATGACAAGAAGATCGCCAACATGCGCGACCTGCTGCCGATCCTCGAACCGCTGGCCAAACAGGGCCGCCCCCTGCTGATCATCGCCGAGGACGTGGAAGGCGAAGCTCTGGCCACCCTGGTGGTCAACAAACTGCGCGGCACCGTCAACGTCGCCGCCGTCAAGGCTCCCGGTTTCGGCGACCGCCGCAAGGCGATGCTGGAAGATATCGCCATCCTGACCGGCGGCCGCGTCATCTCCGAGGAAGTGGGGATGAAGCTGGAAAACGCCACCCTTGACATGCTCGGCACCGCCAAGCGCATCGTCATCGACAAGGACAACACCACCATCATCGACGGCGCCGGCTCCGATACCGACATCCAGACCCGCGTCAAGCAGATCCGCGCCCAGATCGAAGACACCAAGAGCGATTACGACCGTGAAAAACTGCAGGAGCGCCTGGCCAAACTGGTCGGCGGCGTTGCCGTGGTCAAGGTCGGCGCGGCCACCGAAACCGAAATGAAAGAGAAAAAGGCCCGCGTTGAAGACGCCCTCCACGCCACCCGCGCGGCAGTGGAAGAAGGGATCGTGCCCGGCGGCGGCGTCGCCCTGCTGCGCGCCATCCCCGCTCTGGAAAAAATGAAACTGCCCGGTGAACAGCAGTTTGGCGTCAACATCATCAAACGCGCCATCGAGGAGCCTCTGCGCCAGATTGCCGCCAACTGCGGCATCGAAGGCTCCATCGTGGTCAACGAAGTCAAAGGCAAAGGAAACAATGAAGGCTTCGACGCGTCCTCCGAGGAATACTGCGACATGCTCGAAAGAGGGATCATCGACCCGACCAAGGTGGTGCGCAGCGCTCTGCAGAACGCCGCTTCCGTGGCCGGTCTGATGCTGACCACCGAAGCCACCATCGCCGAAAAGCCGAAGAAGGATGACGGCGGCATGCCTGGCGGCATGGGCGGCATGGGCGGTATGGGCGGCATGGGCGGCATGATGTAATTGCCCTCGCCCAGCGTAGTTGATAAAAAAAGCTCCCGGATTTTTCCGGGAGCTTTTTTTATGTGCAGAAATAAATGCCTGATGGGCCCGAGATTCGCCCTTACGGAAGGATTCTGGAGGCCAATTCCTCGGCGGAAAAGGGCGCTACCTCGACCATGCGGCTCTCTTCACCCCGCCGCACTGTCACCAGAAGACCCTGGCAGTTTTTCCCTTTGCCGTATCCGCCGACGATGGCGGCCGCGGTGAGAAGATTTTCCTCGCTGGCCGAACCGCTGACCAGGCCGAGAGGTCCGGCGCACTCCCGGGCATGGATCAGCCAGTCGGTTGGCCGGGCCAACCCGCGGATCGCCTCATTGTGCTCCTGATTGCGGCCGACTGTCAGCCAGGCCGACGGGGGAAGGCGGAAACGCCGCCCGAGTTTGAGAAGTTCCATATCGGTCACGTCAGCCTCGGGAGTGGACTCCAGCAATTCCCGCAGACGGTTGATGAACGATTTTTCCGTCAGCAGGCACCCTCCCCCCGGGGCGGGATAATCAATGACCCCCCATTGGCGGGCCAACTCCTCCTGCCGCCGCCGGCTCCTTCCCTGGATGTCGAGAAGCCGTTCCCGGTCCACCAGCCCTTCCCTTTCCATGGCGGTGACCGGCAAAAGTCTGGCGCTCAAGGGGCGCAGAATCCGCGCGCCGGTGCCTGAAGCCTTGGCCACCGCCTTGAGGGCGTTGAGATTCTGACTCATGGGACGCTGGCCCAGCACCTCGCCGGAAAAGAGGAAGTCGAAGCCACCTTCGGTCATCACTCCGGCCGCCAGCCGGAACATCAGGGCGTGACAGTCGATGCACGGATTCAGGTTGCGGCCGTAGCCGTAGCGGGGGTTTTTGAGCATCTCCAGATGCTCGACGGCGATATCGCGGACGATGAGCGGGATTTCCAGCGCCGCAGCCGATTTTACTGCCTTCTCAGCGCCGAAAAAGGGGGTGACGAAGGCGATTCCGGTTACCTCGACCCCCTGGCGGCGCAACAGGAGGGCCGCCAGCATACTGTCGAGGCCGCCGGAAAAAAGCCCCAGAGACTTGGCCATTTCGCTCTCTCCGGTTTCAGCGGGAGCTTTTCAGCTCGGCGGCGACCAGTTCCAGCACATGGCAGACACGGTTGGGAAGGCCGGCGTGGTTGATGGAGTCGAGAAGCTGCATCATGCAGCCAGGGCAGGCGGTAGCCACCAACTCGGCCCTGGCGTCGCGGATCGCGGCCGCCTTTTTGGCGCCGATCTTGATGGTCAGGTCGTAATGGTAGACGGAGAAGGTGCCTCCCAGCCCACAGCACTGGTCGGCGTTTCTCATCTCGACGAAGTCGACGCCGGGCAGGGCCTTGAGAATCGCCCTCGGTTCCCCGGTAATCCCCTGGTTGCGCAAGTGGCAGGGATCGTGGTAGGTAACGCGGATCTTTTTCTCCCTGGCGGGCAGAGCGGCGAGCTTTTCGCCGATCCCCTGTTCGACAAGAAAACGGTGGATGTCGATGACCTTTGCCGCCAGCCCTTCTCCATCGGCGCCGGTTTTCCCCAGATTGGTGCGCAGGCCGAAATTGCAGGAAGCGCAGACCGTGACAATGTAATCGGCTTCCAGACGATTGAAGGCTGAGAAGTTGCGCCTGGTCAGTTCATCGACCGCGGCGCCGTCCCCCGAGGAAAGGGCCGGAACCCCGCAGCATCCCTGATCCTTGGGGATGCGGATATTCATCCCCAGAAGCTTGAGGGCGTCGATCGCCGCCTCGCCGATGTGGGGATACATGAAGTTGGCCATGCAGCCCGTGAATAAAGCGACGGTCGGCTTGCCCGGTTCGCCGGGGATGTACTCCGGGTGGCTGTCCCGCAGAAACCTGGAGGCGACCTTGGGAATGGTGCGGTCGCGGCGGATGTAGGGGGCCGGGAAGCGAAGGCGCAGGCCGCTCTTCTCCGGCACCTTGCGAAAGACCAGCCAGGAGAAAAGGTTCCCCATCCGCGCCATGAATTTCATCAGCAGGGGATGTTTGAGGGTGGTGGAAAGCCCGATGCCGAAAAGGGACAGACCTTTGCGGCGGGCGATCTCCCGCCTTGAGGCGGCGACGATCTCCTCCACCGGCACCAGGTTGGGGCATTTGTCGGAGCAGGAACCGCACAACAGGCACTTGGAGATATTGTCCATGAAGCGGGCGTCGATCTCGGTCTCCTTGTTGAGCAGGGCCTGGGCGAGAGCGACCTTGCCACGGGCCACCAGAGGTTCCTTGCGTTCCTGGTCGAAGATCGGGCAGTAGGCATGGCAGGTGCCGCACTTGACGCACTGCCGGATCTGCTCGGCGTAATCCTTCAATTCAGGCTGTTTCTTCAGTTCCGCCATGGTCTTGTCACTCGTTTCCGGAAAACCCGAAAATCTTGCCGGGGTTGAGAATGTTGTTGGGATCGAGGGCCTGCTTGATGATCCTCATGTATTTAATGGTCGGATCATTCAGTTCCATGGCCAGGAAGGGGGCCTTGGTGGTACCGATGCCGTGCTCGCCGCTGATCGTCCCCCCCAGGCTGAGGGTGGCGCGGAAGATCTCCTCCAGTGCCCTGTCCACCTTCTCCTGCATCCCCTCGGTGGTGAGATCCACCATGACGTTGACATGGATGTTGCCGTCGCCGGCATGGCCGAAATTGATGATCGGCACGCCGATCTCCCGGGAAATCCTCTCCAGTTCCAGGATCATGTCGGGAATCTTGCTGCGCGGCACGCAGATGTCCTCATTGAACTTGTTGGGATTGACCTGGCGCAGGCTCGGCGAAATGCTGCGCCGGAGTTTCCAGATATCCTCGCTTTCCGCCTTGTCTTTGGCCACCCTGGTTTCCAGGACGCCGAAGGGGGCAACAATCTCGAGAATCCTTTTCGCCTGTTTCTCCAGCAGTTCCTCTTCGCCATCCACCTCGACGATCAGGATCGCCTTGGCCTGCTCGGGGATCGACAGATTGGTGGCGTTGCGAACCACATCGATGCTGGTGGAATCCATGAACTCCAGCGTGGTGGGGATGATGCGCCCCAGAATGATCCTGGAGACCGCGCGGCTGGCCCCGCGGATCGAATCGAAAACGATCAGCATGGTCTTTTTTGCCTCGGGCAGGGGCAGCAGCTTGATGATGATCCTGGTGACCACGCCGAGAGTTCCTTCGCTCCCCACCATTAGCCGGGTCAGGTCGTAGCCGACCACGCCCTTCATGGTGCGGCCGCCGGTGTGGATGATTTCTCCCTGCGGGGTAACCACCTCCAGGCCGAGGATGTAGTCGCGGGTGACGCCGTACTTGACACAGCGAGGGCCGCCGGCACACTCCGCCACGTTGCCGCCGAGGGTGCTGAACTTCAGGGACGCGGGATCGGGGGGATAAAAAAGTCCTTTGGCCTCCACTGCCTGCTGAAAGACCTCGGTCACCACTCCCGGCTCGACGACGGCAAGCAGATTCTCCTCGTCGATCTCGAGGATCTTGTCCATGCGCCGCAGTACCAGGGCGATCCCCCCCATGGTGGGCAGGCTGCCGCCGGAAAAGCCGCTGCCGGCGCCGCGAGGCACCACCGGGATCCGTTCCCGGTTGGCGAGCTTCAGTATCTCGCCGACTTCCTCGGCGCTCCTCGGATAGAGGGCGACATCGGGGAGAAATCGCTGTTGGGTGGCATCAAAGGAGTAGCAGATCAGGTCCGATTTCTCGGTGGTCATGTTGTCCCGACCGACAATTTTTTCCAGTTTCTGAAGAATCGACTTTTCGAGCATGGCTTCCTTCTCTTTTCCCGTGAACAATTCCCTCCCCAAGCTTCATTAGAAGAGAACAGGAATATAAAGATGACTTTTCTGGTTATTTTCTATACTATTCATTTTCAGTTGCCGCCGCAAGTCCGCAACCGCCCTTGCCAAAAATAAGGCAAGAGGGCAACATAGCACAAACGGTTGCCGAATAAAACGATCCACCGCGAAAACCCGGCGCCTTCGCCGACGGCGTTACCAATGAATGGCAAAAACAGGGAAAAATTCCTCTTCGTCTGCCAGGCCTGCGGCCACCAGAGCCCCAAATGGCTCGGCAAATGCCCCAACTGCGACGGCTGGAACAACTTCGTGGAAGAACGGGTGACACCCCTCTCCTCAGCCCGCCAGGCCTCGCCGGCCACCGCCCCCTGCCAGCTTCGCTCCCTCGTGCTCCCCCAGGAGACCCGCTTTCCCTGCCGCATCGGTGAGCTCGACCGGGTGCTGGGAGGTGGGTTCGTTCCCGGCTCCCTGACGCTGATCGGCGGCGATCCGGGGATCGGCAAATCGACTCTGCTGCTGCAGTGCATGGACACTCTGGCCCGCGCGGCCAAGGTGCTCTACGTCACCGCCGAGGAATCGGTCCAGCAGGTCAAGCTGCGCGCCGACCGCCTGGGTGCCGACGCGGAACAGCTCTATCTGCTGGCGGAAACCTCCATGGCGCGGATCGTGGAGACGGCCCGCGACTGGAAGCCCTCCTTTCTGGTAGTCGACTCCATCCAGACCGTCTATTCCCACGAGCTGCAGTCCGCCCCCGGCACCGTCAGCCAGGTGCGGGAGTGCTGCGGCAGGCTGATGCAACTGGCCAAAGGAGAGGGGATCACCACCTGCATTGCCGGCCATGTCACCAAGGACGGGGCCATCGCCGGACCCCGGCTGCTGGAGCACATGGTCGACACCGTCCTCTATTTCGAGGGGGACCCCTCCTATCCCTATCGGATCCTGCGGGCGGTGAAAAACCGCTTCGGCTCCACCAATGAGATCGGCGTCTTCGAGATGGCCGGCAGCGGTCTGCGCGAGGTTCCCAACCCATCGGAAATCTTTCTTCAGGAACGCCCTGAAGAGGCCCCGGGAAGCATCGTCGTCCCCTCTCTGGAGGGTTCGCGGCCGATCCTGGTGGAACTTCAGGCGCTGGTCTCGGGGGCCTCCTTCGGCACCCCGCAACGCTCCACCATCGGCATCGACCACAAACGGGTCTCGCTGCTGATCGCCGTCCTGGAAAAAAGGGCGGGATTGCCCCTCATGGGCCAGGACATCTTCTTCAATGTCGCCGGCGGCGTGCGCCTCGACGAGCCGGCCGCCGATCTGGGCGTGGTGGCGGCTCTGGCCTCCAGTCATCTCAACCGGCCGGCGCCGCCGCGCACCCTTTTTTTCGGCGAGGTCGGCCTGACCGGGGAGGTGCGCGCCGTGGCCCGCCCCGACATCCGCCTCAACGAGGCGGAACGGCTCGGCTTCCGGCACTGCTTTCTGCCCGCAGGCAACCTGAAAAACATTCCCGATGCCGCCGGAAGTCTGCAACTGACCGGCGTCAGCTGCATCGGCGAGGTTCTCGATCAGCTTTTCCAGTCCTGACAGCGAGTGAATAACCAGGATATGGTCGTCTGAACAAGGCGCGGAGAATTTTAACCGCGGGGGCGAGATTCATCGCGCCCTCAAACGGAACAACACGGCACAATAGCCAAAAGCGCAATTTTCAAGCCAAGGAGCATTCTCTTATCATGGAAGCCAAAGAGTATCGCATCCGCAAAGCGCTGGTCATTCCCCACCTGCTCTGTTCCCTGCTGGCGATCGGGCTGCTGGGCGCCTCCTGGCGCCAGGGGGAGCCATCCGGCCGGCTCTTCATCCCGGCCCTCCTGGCTCTTCTGTTCACCGCGCTGGCCGTCAACATCCTTTTTCGGCGCCTGCGGATCGACGAAAAGGGGATCACCCAGCATCGTCTTTACGGGCCAAAAACCCTCTCTTTTGCCGAAATCAACCGCTTCGACGCCACGCGGCTGAGAAAAAGAGTTTTCTTCGCTCTTTCATCGGCCGAAAGCTACCTCCTTTTCAGCAATGCCTACGGTGATCTGAGGGATCTCATCCGGACCCTTTGCCAACATCTTCCCGCCGAGACCATCGGCGAGGATATCCTTCCCCTGGCCGACAATCCCCCCCTTCACCTGAGCAGCATCGTCACCCTCTGGCTCATGGCGGGAATCCTCGGCGTCGGCATCTTTCTCCAGATTGGACCTCAGCTTTCCTGATTCTCCAATTGTGGCTTTCGGTTTCGACAAAGATTGACTCTTTGGGCTGATTTGTCATAAACTTCCATCAATTTCTCTTTGAGGAAACGACATGAACGAAAGCCAACTGCAGGAATTCCGCAACATCCTTCTCCGACAGATGGAGGAGTTGCTCAGTGAAGCGGGAAGAACGGTCAATGAAATGACCGATCAGAAAGCCGCCTTCGCCGACCCCACCGACCGGGCCAGCATGGAATCGGACCGCAACTTCGAGTTGCGGATCCGTGAGCGGGAGCGCAAGCTGATCGGCAAAATCCGCGAGGCATTGGAGCGAATCGAGCATGGGGATTTCGGCATCTGTGAATCGTGCGGCGAAGAGATCAGCCTGGAGCGCCTCAGGGTCCGCCCCGTCACCACCCTTTGTATCGACTGCAAGGAAGAAGAGGAACACCGGGAAAAACTGGGGGCAGCCAGATAAAACCGGCTGCCACCTTTTGTCGCCGGCCCTCCCCCTCTATCCCCTCCTGATCAAAAAAATTTTTTGCCATGGTGTACCTTCACCAAGGATGGGTGACGGGTAACTGGTTTCTTTGATTTTCACCAGTTGCCTGGTTATTGGTCACTCGTCAGCGATCCCGTGCCAGGGATTACGAACGGCCTGACATCTGTTGGCAGTAAGCGACAACTGGGTTGTCAGCCCGAAAATTAGGCGTTATATTGGCGGATATCCCGAGTCTGGAGACATCGGGAAAAGCAAACCGGCGGCGCTCCTCACCCAAAAGCGCCGCTTTGCCGTGAAAGGAGCGTCCATGGCCACGATCATCGACGGAAAAGCTATCTCCGAAAGGCTCAGGGAAACCATCGCGGCGGACGTCGTCGCGCTGGCGGAAAGAGGAATGACCCCCGGCCTGGCCGTGGTGCTGGTAGGAGACGATCCCGCCAGCCGCACTTACGTCACCATGAAGGAAAAAGCCTGCCAAAAGGCGGGCATCTATTCCCAGGAACACAAACTTGCCGAAACCACAAGTGAAGCCGAACTCCTGGCACTGATCGACCGGCTCAACCGGGATGAGCGCATCGACGGCATTCTGGTCCAGTTGCCTCTGCCCAAGCAGATCGACACCTCCCGGGTCATCGAAACCATCGATCCGCACAAGGATGTGGATGGCTTTCATCCTTACAATTTCGGGCGTCTGGCCGCCGGCAATCCCCTCTTCCAGCCCTGCACCCCCTACGGCATCATGAAACTCCTGGACGAAACCGGCGTCGACCTCACCGGCAAGGAGGTGGTTGTCGTCGGCCGCTCCAATATCGTCGGCAAACCGGTGGCGCTGATGTGCCTCGCCCGCCATGCCACCGTCACCATCTGTCATTCCCGCACCCGCGAGCTGGCGAAACGGGTCGCCCAAGCCGACGTGGTCATCGCCGCCGTGGGCAAAGCCGAGATGATCAAAGGGTATTGGATCAAGGAGGGAGCGGTGGTCATCGACGTCGGCATCAACCGCACGGAAGGGAAGAAACTGGTAGGGGATGTCGATTTCGAGGCGGCTCTCTGCCGCGCCTCCGCCATCACCCCGGTGCCGGGAGGTGTCGGCCCCATGACCATCACCATGCTGCTGGCCAACACGGTGGAGAGTCGCAAACGGCGGTTGCAACCCTGATTTCTCAACAGCCTGTAACCTTGTCACCCCGAATAGAGTTCCCATGATCGTCAGCAAACAGAAAAACCGCGAAGAGCTGCTCTCCCTCCTGGACGGGCTGACCAGCCTCTTTCTGGTCGGCTGCTCGGCCTGCGCCACCGTCTGCAAATCGGGGGGCGAGGAAGAAGTCTTCCGCATGGAGGAGTGGCTGACCTCCCTCGGCAAGAAAGTCACCGGCAGCGTCGTCATCGACAGTCCCTGCAACGTCAACCGCACCGCCCGCGATCTTCGCGACCACCGCGTCCAAGTGGAAGAGGCGGACGCCGTCATGGTCCTGGCCTGCGGCGCCGGGGTCCATTCGGTGGTGCTTAAATCGGGGAAAAGAGTGATCGGGGCGCTGGATACCCTTTTCCTCGGCAACACCATCCGCAATGGCCAATTCGGGGAAAAATGCTCCCTGTGCGGCAACTGCCTGCTCAACGAAACCGGCGGCATCTGCCCCGTTACCCTTTGCGCCAAGGGCCTTCTCAACGGCCCTTGCGGGGGAATGGAAGAAGGGAAGTGCGAGGTCGACCGGGAACTCGACTGCGCCTGGCATCTGATCTACGAGAACCTCAAAAAACAGGGCAGGCAGGACATCTTCACCCGCACCGTCCCCCCAAGGACTGGCGGAAAAAACAGCCACCCGGAGAACTGAAGGTCAAATAAGGCTGGTGACGAGAGACAAGTAACGAGAGACAAGTGACAAGAAACAAGTAACAAGTAACTAGTAACTAGTAACTAGTAACTAGTTAAAATCAAAGGGCAAAAATCCGCTACTTGTTACTCGTTACTTGTCACTCGTTACCGTTTTTTTACAAGCCACGAGCTGCTTTTACCAATTACCAAATATTGGCGGGGATGAAGGGTTTCATTCATACATCCTTCGGCCAAGGACGATGGACCAGGAACCGATTAAATGTCCCGTTTAAGTGAACAGCTGGCCGCCGGCCGCTTCGTCGTCACCGCCGAGATCGCCCCGCCCAAGGGGGTGAGCATTGATCTCATCCTCGAACAGGCCACTGCCATGAAAGAGGTGACGGCCATCAATGTCACCGACAACCAGGGGGCCAACATGCGCATGAGCCCGGTGGCGGTGGCCGCGGTGCTGGTCCGCGAGGGGTACGAACCGGTTCTGCAGCTGACCTGCCGCGACCGCAACCGTCTGGCCCTCCAGTCGGAACTCCTCGGTGCTTCCCTGCTCGGCATCGAAAACCTGCTGCTCCTTTCCGGCGATCACCCCTCCTTCGGCGACCATCCCCAGAGCCGTCCGGTCTTCGACCTCGACTCCATTCACCTGCTGGAAGTGGTCAAAAGCCTCCGCGCTGGTTTCGACATGGCCGGCAAACCCCTGTGCCAGGCCCCCTCCTTTTTCCCCGGAGCCGCGGCCGTGCCGGAAGGGGAACCCTTCGAGCTGATGTTCCAGAAATACCGTAAAAAGGTGCTGGCCGGGGCGCGCTTTTTCCAGACCCAGGCCATTTTCGACACCGTCAGGCTGGAGCGCTTCATGGAAGCCGCCCGCCTCCTGGGCGTGCCGGTGCTGGCCGGCATTCTGCTGCTCAAAAGCGCCCGCATGTGCCACTTTCTCAATGACAACATCCCCGGTGTCCGGGTTCCCCGGGACGTCATCGAGAGAATGGAAAAGGCCTCCGATCCCCTGGAGGAAGGAGTCGCCATCGCCCGCGAGCTGGTCTGCTTCGCCCGCGGCCGCTGCCAGGGGGTTCACCTGATGACTCTGGGACAGGAAAAACGCATCCCCGATATCCTTGCCAATTGCGGAAAGCAGTGCTAAACACTTTAAAAACGCCCGTCGACATCGAGGAGATACCGGATATGCTGAAAAAAACAGCGCTCCATGGAATTCACCGCTCGCTGGGGGCAAAGATGGTCCCCTTCGCCGGCTGGGAAATGCCCGTCAACTATCCCACCGGAGTCATCGAGGAACACCTCGCGGTGCGCCGGAACGCGGGCCTTTTCGATGTCTCCCACATGGGGCAGGTACGGGTCGGAGGCAAGGAAGCTCTCTCCTTCATCCAGTATCTGACCACCAATGACGCCGCGCTGTTGACGCCGGGGCAGGTGCAGTACACCATTATCTGCTATCCCAACGGCGGCACCGTGGACGACACCACCCTTTACCGGCTCGGCGAGGAGGAGTACCTGTTCTGCGTTAATGCCTCCCGTTGCGACGAGGACTTCGCCTGGATGAAGACCATAGCCGCCGAAAGAGGATTCAACATCCGCCTGGAAAACCTGAGCGACGATTACGGCCTGCTGGCCCTTCAGGGCCCCGCCGCCGCGGCCATTCTGGCCAAGATAACCGGCGCCGGTCTGGCCGCTCTGTCCTCTTTTCATTTTATCGAGGGGGAAACCGCCGGGGTCAAGGCCCTGATCTCCCGCACCGGCTACACCGGCGAAGACGGCTTCGAACTCTACCTTCCGGCCAGCGAGACGGCCACGGTGTGGAGCGCCCTGCTGGATGCGGGAAAGGAAAACGGCCTGCTGCCTGTCGGTCTGGGCGCCCGCGACACTCTGCGCCTGGAGAAAAAATACGCCCTCTACGGCCATGAGCTGGGCCCTGACATCACTCCCCTGGAAGCCGGTCTCGGCTGGGTGGTGCGGCTCGAAAAAGCCGATTTCAACGGCAAGGCGGCCCTGGAGGAGATAAAACGCAATGGCATCCCCCGCCAACTGGTCTGCCTGAAGATGGAGGAGGCCGGCATCCCCCGGGAAAAATATCTCGTTTACGATGGAGATCGGCCGATCGGCACGGTCACCAGCGGCACCCTTTCGCCGTCCCTGCGCCAGGGAATCGCCATCGCCCTGGTGGCGGCCGGCGCCTGGAAACCGGGCAGGAGGCTGCAGATCGAAATCCACGGGCGCAAACGATCCGCCGTAATCGTCAAGCCCCCCTTTTATCCCCCGCGTGAAGGCGGCTGAAGCGGTGCGCCCGCAACCATCCTTTGCGTGACACATGACCCTTTGAATGGCACTGACCAACAGGAGCTGATTATGGAATTTCCCGAAGAGCTGAAGTATACCGAGGATCATGAGTGGGTGCTGGCGGAAGACGAACTCTGCACCGTCGGCATCACCGACCACGCCCAGGAATCCTTGGGTGACATCGTTTTCGTCGAACTCCCGGAGGTGGGAACCCAGGTTTCCGCCGGCAAGGCCTTCGCTGTCGTTGAATCGGTCAAGGCCGTCTCCGATGTCTACGCCCCGATCAGCGGCACGATCGAGGAGGTCAACGAGGAACTCCCCGACGCCCCCGAGGTCATCAACACCTCCCCCTACGACGACGGCTGGATGGTCAAGATCCGCCCCGACGATCCCTCCCAGCTCGACGAGCTGATGGATGCCGATGCTTATCAGGAATTTTTGGAAAACGAGGAATGATAGATCAGTGACTGGTGACTGGTAACTGGTAACTGGTAACTGGTAACTGGTAAAAGTAGCTCGTAGCTCGCGGTTTGTAAAAAACCGGTGACGAGTGACAAGTAACGAGTAACCAGTAAAAATCAAAGGGCAAAAATCCGTCACTCGTCACTTGTCACGCATCACCCGAATTCATCATTCGAGAATGAATCCATGACCTACACCCCACACACCCAAGACGATATCCGGCGCATGCTGGAAAAAATCGGCGTCGCCGCGACGGAAGATCTCTTCGCCGGCATTCCGGAGGAACTGCGCCTCAAAAATCCTCTCGACCTGCCGGAACCGGTCTCCGAAGGGGAAATTCTTCGTGAACTGGAACGCCTGGCGGCGGGTAACGCCACCTTCGCCACCCACATCTCCTTTCTGGGCGGTGGCACCTATCGCCATTTCACACCGGCCGTAGTCGATTACCTGGTTTCTCGGGGGGAATTCGCCACCGCCTACACCCCCTACCAGCCCGAAATCAGCCAGGGAACCCTGCAGGCGATCTTTGAATTCCAGACCCTGATCTGCCAGCTCACCGGCATGGAGGCGGCCAACGCCTCCATGTACGACGGCGCCTCGGCCACGGCCGAAGCGGCGCTGATGGCGGCGCGGCTGACGAAAAGGAAAAGGATACTGGTTTCCGCGGGCCTGCATCCCGAATACCGGGAAACGGTGGACTGTTACTGCCGCTACCTGGCCCTCGAGGTCGTCGAGGCTCCCCTCGACGCAAGCGGCCGGACCGATGGAGAAATCCTGGGCCAAATGCTGGACGATGGCACGGCCGCCGTCATTCTCGGTTCCCCCAACTTTTTCGGCGTTATCGAGGATCTGGCTCTTCTCTCCCCCATGGCCCGCAAGGAAGGCACCAAGCTGATCGTCGCCGTCCAGGAAGCCCTTTCTTTGGGTCTCCTCAAGCCGCCGGGGGACTTCGGGGCGGACATGGTGGTCGGCGATGTCCAGAGTTTCGGCATCCCTCCCGCCTTCGGCGGACCCCACTGCGGCTTCTTCGCCGTCCGCGACAAGGATCTCCGCTCGGTCCCCGGCCGACTGGTCGGCGAGACCGTCGATCTCGAGGGCCGGCGCGGTTTCGTCCTAACCCTGTCGACCCGCGAACAGCATATCCGCCGCGAAAAAGCCACCTCCAACATCTGCTCCAACCACGGCCTCTGCGCCCTGACCGCCGCCGTCTATCTTTCTCTGATGGGAAAGACGGGCCTGCGCCAGGTCGCCCTCGACAACCATTCCAAGGCGGAATACGCCAAACATAAGATCGCCGCCCTGCCCGGATATTCCCTTCCCTACTCTGGACCGACCTTCAACGAGTTTGTCGTCGAGGCGCCGGAGAAGGCCCCGGCTCTGCTGAAGCGGCTGGAAGGTCAGGGACTGCTGGGCGGGATTGCCCTGGGGCGCTTCTTGCCGCAGATGGAAAAACGCTTCCTGGTCTGCGTCACTGAGGAGAACAGCCGCCGCGAGATCGATACCCTGATCGCCGCCTTGGCCGGAGGTAAATCATGAGCGATATCGGAACCGGCGGCCTGGCGCTGCGCGAAAAACTGATTTTCGAACATTCCCGCCCTGGGCGCAGCGGCTGCCGTCTGCCCCAATTGGACGTGCCCGCGGCCCATCTTCCCCCCGACTTGGAACGGGATGGAATCGACGGCTTCCCGGAAGTGTCGGAAGTGGAGGTGGTGCGCCACTTCACCCGCCTTTCCTCATGGAACTACGGGGTCGATTCGGGATTCTATCCTCTGGGAAGCTGCACCATGAAATACAACCCCAAGGTCAACGAGGCGGCGGCGCGCATCCGCGGCCTGGCCCTCCTCCATCCCTACACGCCGGTGGAACTCTGCCAGGGCGCTTTGGCGCTGATCCATCATCTGGAGGAACTGCTCGGCGAGATCTCCGGATTTCCGGCGGTTTCCCTCCATCCGGCGGCCGGCGCCCACGGCGAGCTGGCCGGCATGATGGTGATCCGCGCCTGCCACGAAAAGCGCGGTAATCCCCGTCGCAAGGTGCTGATCCCCGACACCGCCCACGGCACCAACCCCGCCTCGGCGACCCTCTGCGGCTACGAGGTGACCCCTCTGGAATCCGACGGCTTTCTGAGCGCGGCAACTGTGGCCGCCGCCATGGACGAAGAAACGGCGGCGGTGATGATCACCAATCCCAACACTCTCGGTCTCTTCGAGAAGGAGATCGGCGCCATCTGCGCCGCGGTTCACGCCAAGGGTGGCCTGGTCTATTGCGACGGCGCCAACCTCAACGCCCTTCTCGGCCTGTCGAGGCCGGGGGACGCCGGCATCGACGTCATGCACTTCAACCTCCACAAGACCTTCTCCACCCCCCACGGCGGTGGCGGTCCCGGCGCCGGTCCCATCGGCGTCACCAAGGAACTGGAACCCTTCCTCCCCCTTCCGCGTATCGTCCGTGAGGGAGAGCGCTACCTTTTCGATTACGACCGTCCCGACTCCATCGGCAGGCTGCGTGCCTTCTACGGCAACTTCGCCATCCTGGTGCGTGCCTACACCTACATCCGGATGCTCGGGGCCGCCGGCCTCCGCCAAGCCGCCGAGATGGCGGTGCTCAACGCCAATTATATCCGCAGCGGTCTCGAGGGCCACTACCATCTGCCCCATCCGCAACGTTCCCTGCATGAAGTGGTCTTTTCCGATCAGCATCTGGAAGGTGACTGCCACACCATCGATGTGGCCAAACGGCTCATCGATCTGGGCTTTCATCCACCGACAGTCTATTTCCCCCTGGTGGTCAAGGGAGCGCTGATGGTCGAACCGACGGAGACCGAGACCAGGGAGAGCCTGGACGAGTTCTGCGAAGCCATGGTCCGTATCGCCGAGGAAGCGAAAACCTCCCCCGGCCTCCTCAAGGAAGCCCCCCGGCGCACCATCGTCCGGCGCCTCGACGAGGTGCTGGCGGCCCGCAAGCCGCGCCTGCGCTGGCGGCGGGAAAACTCGTAGCAGAAACCTTGTTCCTTGATAAAAAAAGGCCGCGGCATGCCGCGGCCTTTTT
>JAAZDE010000053.1 GCA_012512925.1 Desulfuromonadaceae bacterium | reverse complement strand
CCTTCTGCGGCAAAAAACCGCCTCTTCGGTCACCATTCCCGAACACCCGACCCACAACGGGGCCATCGGGTGCGCGGCTTCAATTTTATAAAAAAAATATATTTTTCGGCATGTTAAATTATTTTTTCTCATCCATTTTCTAGTCTTTGTCAGCGAAGACGGCAAAACCGGCCTTCACATAAACTTCCTTTAACACCATTTTCCTCGATACTGAAAAAACCGTAAAGGATTGCAGCAGTAATTTTATTGCGGCATCATGACAAATTTCCACTCCGCTTCCGCTGCGCCGAGGACATGAAACGTCATATCATCACCTTTCTCTGTTCCCTAATCCTTCATCTGATGTTGCTGACGGGACTGGAACTGCTCCTCAGGGACCAAGCGGCGGACTATCCTACCGAACCCTCTCTTTTGTTCCGTTTGGCCCCCGACCGTATTCCTGAACCCAGGCCCCACGCCCTCCCCGGAAAGGACAAGACGGACGAAAGAGCGTCGCAAGGGAATGGCCAAAAAACTTTCAGCCAAAAAAAAAGACGGGTGCCTCAACCATTGTCCGCGGAACCGGCTATGGAAGTCGCCGAGGAGGAACCTTCCAAGGCTAAAGGGGGAGAATCTGTCCCGCGGAAGATGACGGTTGCGGCCAAGGGAGAGGCGGCCAGGCAAAAAACCGCGATCAGGGGTGGAACGATCCGGCCCGAAAGGGAAAATGGCGAGAAGATTGGAGGAGACCCCCCTCCCTCCATGGATATTGATCGAATCCGCCGGATGATCCAGAAACGGATGATCTATCCCTTACTGGCTCGCAAAAAAGGATGGTCGGGGAGGGTTATGGTCTCCTTCCGGATCGAAAAAGATGGCGCCGTCAGTGATATCCGGGTTCTCGCCAGTTCCGGATTCGGCGTTCTCGACGACGACGCCGTTCATACCGTGGCCCGAGCGGCCCCCTTCCCCGCCCCGGCTGAGGCCACCCGCATTGTGGTTCCCATAACCTATCAACTCGGCGGCGACTGACCGGAATGGAGCGGCAAGTCCCCTTGACCCACTTTTAACAAGAAGGGAAGACCGCCGTCACTTTTTTTCAATTTTCCGGGGCTGACCGTAGCTTTTGAATTTCTCCAGGACCCGATCCATCTCCTCCGGGGAGAGGATGACCGGCTCCCCGACCATTTTCGTCTGGAGGTAAACGCGGCCCACAAATTCGATCTCTTCAGCCACATTGAAGGCTTTTTCCAGACTTGCGCCGATACTGACCAGACCGTGATTGGCCAGCAGCACCGCCTGATATCCATTGATGGCTTCGACCAGATTTTCGGCCAGTTCTCTGCTGCCGAAGGTCGCGTAAGGAGCCACGGGCACCTTCTTCCCCGCAAAACCGACCAGATAATGAGCGGCAGGGATCTCCCACCCCAGACAGGCCAGCGTCGTAGCGTAAACGGAGTGGGTGTGGACCACGGCCCGGATCGACGGGAAGCGTTCATAGAGGGCGAGATGGAAAACCAGTTCACTGGACGGGGAAAGTTTTCCCTCCACAACTTTGCCGTGAAGATCCACCACCACCACATCGGCCGCGGCGACATCCTGATAGCGGACCCCGCTGGGCGTAATGGCGATAACCTTCTGTGCCGGGTCGAAGATGCTCAGATTGCCCCCCGAGCCGGTAGTCAGGGCGGAGCTAATCAGTCTTCTGCCAAAATCGACGATCTGTTCCCTTTCTTCCTGAAGCCTCATAGGCCGACATCCTTTCCGGAACCCCCCGAAATGTTTCCAGCTGCTGATATTTGCAGGAAATGTATCAGAATGGGGCCGTTTTCGTCAGCAAATTATCAGCCGGGGGTCTTGACATTCTTCACTTTCAATTATATATATTATCAAATATATTTATATCATCAGCGCCAAAGGAGAATCGTCCATGCCCAACTACGATTACGATATTGTCACCATCGGCCTCGGTCCCGCCGGAATGGCCGTCGCCGCCATGGGTGCGGAAATGGGCCTCAAGGTCTGCGCCATCGAGAAGAACAGGATCGGTGGGGAATGCCTCAATATCGGTTGTATCCCCAGCAAAGCCCTGCTCCGTATGGCCAAGACCCGTCATACTTTCAACAAACTGTCGGAGATGGAACTTTCCGGCTCCGGATTGCCGGAGCCCGGCGATCTTTTCGGCAAAATCGCCAAAGACTTGAAATACATCAATGACAACAAGACGGTCGGCATGTTTAAAAAGGTCGATCTTCATCTCGGCGAGGGAGCCGCCTCTTTTGTCGACCCCCACACAGTCGAAGTGGGAGGGAAAAAAATCACCGCCAGGCGCATCTTCATCGCCACCGGTACCCGCCCCCGCCTGCTGCCGCTCCCGGGACTGGAAGAGGTGGAGGTGCTGACCAACGAAAACATCTTTCATCTCAAAACGGTGCCCCGCTCCATGGTGATTATCGGCGGCGGCGCCATCGGTTGCGAAATGGCCCAGGCCTTCAGCCGTTTGGGTTGCCGCTGCGCCATTGTCCAGGCCGATCCATTTCTGATTCCCAACGGCGACCCGGAAGCCGGCGAACTCCTGGAAAAGATTTTTGCCGATGAAGGCATTCAGGTCTTCAATTCCCGCAAGATCGAAGGCATCGAAAAAGATGGTGACGGCGTAACCGTCCGCACCGACAAGGGGGAAAGGATCAGTGGAGAGCGACTGCTGATGGCGGTGGGACGGAAGATCGACCTTGCCCCCCTCAAGTTGGAAAATGCCGGCGTCGAAACCACCCCGGCCGGAGCCGTCAAGGTGGATGGATACCTGCGGACCACCCAGAAACACATCTATGGGATAGGGGACTGCAACGGCTACTGGCAACTTTCCCACGCCGCCATGCATCAGGGCATGATCGCCATCATGAACAGCATGCTGCCCTGGAAAGCGAAGCGGAATTTCCTGAGCTACGCCGTACCCTGGGCGGTTTTCACCGAACCGCAGATCAGCTACGTCGGCCTGCGGGAAAAGGAATTGAAGGAGAAGGGGATCCGCTACGAGACGATCCGGGTCAACTATGGCGACTACGGCGCCGCCATCGCCGAAAACGTGGCCGTCGGCTTTGTCAAGGTCTTCGCCAGTCCTGCGGGGAAAATTCACGGAGTCAGCATCGCCGGCGAGGGTTCGGGGGAAATGATCAACGAGTGGGCCTTGGCGATCCAGAAAAAGATCCGCCTCCACGACATCCTGCTGCAGCAGCATGCCTTCCCCACTATGGGGTTTCTCTCCAAACGGGCGGCGGAGATCTGGATGATGAAGAAGATGGGCTCCACAACGGTGCAGAAAATCTGCCGCTGGCTCTTTCGTCGGTGAAAAAGCCGCTACCATTCTTCTCTGCCTGATAACTTCAGAGGGAGTAAAGAATAATCGCCCGAAGACCAAACGACCCGATAAAGAAGCCCGCCTCTTCAAATCAGAAGGGCGGGCTTCTTTTCTTTCGGCCGTAAAACCGTGAACCCGGCCGAAGCCGGGTTCGTTTAAAAAACATTTTTTTCGATAGAGCCAAACGCTCAACGGATATGCTTGCGGGGTTTGGGTATGCTGTGGAGATGTTCATCCTTGTATTCACGGTCCCTTTTCTTCATCTCCTCCTGAACCTCCTCCTCGGAGGCCGCCAACTGATCGGGGTGTTCCTCCATGATCTTCAGTTCCTCGTCGAGACGGGCCACCTCTTCTACCAGAGCATCCTCTTCCTTGGGCACGGAAATCTTCGTCACTTTACGGGGCATGGCTCCTCCTGTCGGGTGAAGATTACTATTTCCGTTGTTGCCTGATGGTCTGAAAACAAACCACCACTTCTATTATAGTCCAAATCCGGCCGCTTTTCCCGGGGGTCTTGTCATCGACTTCGAAGATCCTGCGGCCGGGGATGTTTCCGCAGCATTTCCCGGGCCTTTTCAATCTCATTTTCATCCAGGTCCGCGTCGCTCATCTGACCGGAAAAATACCGGTCGTAGGCCGTGAGATCGAGCAGACCATGGCCGCTGAAACAGGCCAGAATCACCTTCTGTTTCCCCTCCTCGCGAGCCTTCTCCGCCTCGTTGACCACCTGGGCCAGGGCATTGCAGGTTTCCGGCGCCGGGATATGTCCCTCGGTCCGCGCCCACAGAACCCCGGCCCGGTAGGCATCCAGCTGGGAAACCGATTTCGGCTCGAGCAGCCCCTCCCGGGCCAGCTGACTGACGGTCGGAGCCATGCCATGGTAGCGCAGGCCACCGGCATGGATGGCCGGGGGGATGAAGTTGTGACCGAGGCTGTGCATGGCCAAAAGGGGCGTGTAGCGGGCCGTATCGCCATGATCGTACCCAAAGGGGCCCCGGGTCAGGGAGGGACAGGCCTTGGGTTCCACGGGCAGGATGGCGATATCTTTGCCGTTCATTTTGTCAAGGACAAAGGGGAAGGATATCCCGGCAAAATTGCTGCCGCCACCGGCGCAGCCAATGATCACGTCGGGAAATTCGCCGACCATGGCCAGCTGTTTTTTAGCCTCCAGGCCGATGATGGTCTGGTGCAGCATGACGTGGTTAAGAACGCTGCCCAGGGAATAGCGCGTCTGACCGCTGCCGTCGGAAACCGCGGCCTCCACCGCCTCGCTGATGGCGATGCCGAGACTGCCGGGCGTATCGGGATCGGTGGCTAAAGCCGCCCGCCCGGCGGCGGTTTCGGTGCTGGGGCTGGCCACGCAATTTCCTCCCCAGGTCTGCATCATCGCTTTTCGGTACGGTTTCTGATCGAAGCTGATCCGCACCATGAACACCTTGCACTCCAGACCGAACTGGGCGCAGGCGAAAGCCAAAGCGCTTCCCCACTGGCCGGCGCCGGTTTCGGTGGTCAGCCTCTTGATGCCGAAAACCTTGTTGTAATAGACCTGGGGAACCGCCGTATTGGGCTTGTGGCTGCCGGGAGGGCTTCCGCCTTCATACTTCACGTAGATGCGGGCCGGAGTGGCCAAGGCCTTTTCGAAAGAATAAGCGCGGATCAGCGGCGCCGGTCTCCAGATGGAGAGGATTTCCAGGACTTCTTCGGGGATGTCGATCCAGCGCTGGGTGCTCATCTCCTGCTCGATCAGGTTCATCGGAAAAACCGCCGCCAGCGACTCCGCTGAAATCGGCTTGCCGTCAGCTCCCAAGGGGGGATTGAGCTTGATATCGGCCAGGATGTTGTACCACTGGCGGGGCATCTCTTCCGGTTTGAGCAGAATGTTCTTGCCTGTCATTTGTCCTCCTGGAGTGAAATTTTTCCAACGAGGAATAAACTAGCGTTTTTAAAACAGCGTGTCAACACAGCCGGAAAAAGGGAACCCAGATCGGACGGAATTTTTTCAATCCATTGGGGAAAAAGGGTTTTGGACGGTCAACAAATTAAAATGACGTTAGTTCGGCGGCAAAAGAGGCGGCCACTTGTTGGCTCACTCCGGTTCCGCTGGAGACGAATCGGGTGGATGATCGAACCAGACCAGGGTGGCGCCGATGACGCCGAGAGGAATGGAGACGAAATTCAGGAAGGGAATGGCCAGCAATACGAAAACTCCCGTTCCGAACCCGGCCAGAAGGGCAAATCGGGAAAAAAAGTGGCGGCGCAGTTGTCTGAAGGTGATTTCCTTCCTGGAGGTGACAAAACTCAGATATTCCACCGCCAGAAAGGAAATCGTCAACAGAAAAGCCAGCAGCGAAAAAAGCAGGTTGCCTATGCCGGGCAAAAAATTGAGACAGAACAAAAGGAGCATGGCGAAAACGAATAACGCCATTTTTTTGGACTCCATGGCCAGAATCCGTTTGGCGTCAAGCCAAAAACCGGCCAAGGTGAATTTCCGCTCCGACTGGACACCGATAATGAGCTCCTCGGTTTTTTCCGACAGCAGGTCATTGAAAGGGGAGGCAATCAGATTCCCGACCACGGTAAAGGCAAAAAAGACCAGCACCCCGGTCACGGCCGCCGCCACGGCCCACAGGGTGTAGTAGAGAAAGAGCCAGTACCACGTTTCGCCGGTGGGAACCAGCTTCAACACATAGGAATCAAAAAACAAAACCCCGAAATAAAGCAGCGAAGAAAAAACAACGACGTTGATCACGAAGGGAATCAGGACAAATTTCCACAGCCGGGGATGGCCGACAAGATATTTGCCGGCCCGGAAAGGATAGAAAAAACCTTTTGAGAATCGCGTCATCGGATTGTCCAGAAGTATATTGGCCATGACAAATCGTTCCTTTCTTCAAACCGGGAAGGGCTTTATGTTCTGTGAGGTAGCGACCGGCAGGGCTCCACACTCCCCCTTGTCCATTTTCCGCCGGCGGTTGCCGGGCCTCCCGTTGGGGAGGCGGAAAAAGCTCCCACAAGAGAACGGTTCAACCGACCGCCCTTGCCCCATTTCCCCGGCAGATTTGAGATTGTGGTGGCTTTTCAGGGAAGGACAAGGCATAGAAAAAGTTCCTCACTATCGCCATTCTAATGGAAAGAAAGCCGCTTGTCGAAGGAAAGGCCATTTTTAGAAAAATCGTTCTGTCGATACGGCGCTAAAAAAAACGGGCGTCGGGACGCCCGTTTTGCGGTGGCCACCGTTCATCACCAAAAGCGCATCAGCTTTGTTCGGCGGGAACGGTCGATGACTTTTTGGCGGCCATGGCCATGCCCATGCTGAGGGAACTTTCCTCCGGGGTGAATACGCTTCCCAGATGGACGGTGTGAAAATCGGGATAGGAACTGGCCCCATGTTCGGCGAAATCGAGCCCGGCCATCTCTTCTTCCCTGCTGACCCGCATTCCCATCAGCAGATCAATCACCTTGAACAGGATCAGCCCCGTTCCGAAAGCCCAGGCAAAACAGGCGCCGATGCCGATCAACTGAACACCGACCGTGTGGAAGGTGAATCCGGCGCTGTCGAACAGCCCCGCGGCCAGGGTCCCCCAGGCGCCGCAGACACCGTGGACGGAGACGGCGCCGACCGGATCGTCGATGCGCATCTTGTCGAGGAGAAGGACCGAACCGACCACCACCACCCCGGCGACAGCGCCGATAATGACGGAGGAGAGGGTGGACACATTGGCGCAGCCGGCGGTGATCCCGACCAGTCCGGCGAGGGCGCCGTTCATGGTCATGCCGACATCGCTCTTTTTGTATTTGAGCCAGGTGAAAAGCATGGCGCTGACAGAGCCGCCGGCCGCAGCCAGGGTGGTGGTGACAGCGATCAGGGCGATGGAGTGGTCGCCGGTGGTGGTGGAACCGGGATTGAAGCCGTACCAGCCGAACCAGAGCAGAAAGACCCCCAGAGCGGCCAGCGGCATACTGTGGCCGGGGATCGGCCTGACTCCCGTGGCGGTGAATTTGCCGATTCGGGGGCCGACCACGATGGCCCCGGCCAGGGCCAGCCAGCCGCCGACGGAATGGACCACGGTGGAACCGGCGAAATCAATGAAGCCGAGATTTTCCAGCCAGCCGCCGCCGTTATAGAGACCGCCCCAGGCCCAGGAGCCGAAGATCGGATAGACAAAGGCCGACACCAGGGCCGAATAGACCAGATAGGCGCTGAATTTGGTGCGCTCCGCCACGGCTCCCGAGATGATGGTGGCCGCGGTGGCGCAGAAGACCACCTGAAACATCCAGAAAGCATAGCCCCAGTTCTCCTTGTCCGCGCCGAGACTGAGGAAGAATCCTTCAGTGCCGAAGAAGCCGTTGCCGGCGCCGAACATCAGGCCGAAGCCGACGGCCCAGAAGGCCAGCGCGCCGACGGAAAAATCCATCAGATTTTTCATCAGGATGTTACAGGCGTTCTTGGCCCTGGTGAATCCCGCCTCCACCATGGCGAAACCGGCCTGCATCAGAAACACCAGAAAAGCCGCAACCATGGTCCAGACGAAGTTGAGGTTTCCCTGCACCTGATCGGCGGTCAAGGAAGGAGCCGCCTCCTCGGCCAGAACCAAAACCGGCATCAAAACCAGCAGGACAACAAATATTTTATAAAGAATCCCGTTCATCACCTTGACCCCTTTCGCAGTTGATCCCTTGAAAAATCGCTTATGGATGTTTTCCTCCGCATCTAATACAGGGCATCCGCCCCGCGTTCGCCGGTCCGAATGCGCACGGTTTCGGCGGCGTCATAGATGAAAATCTTGCCGTCGCCGATCTGCCCGGTGCGTCCTCCCTGGCAGATTCCCCTGATGACCTCCTCGACCCGCTCCGTCGGAACCACCAGTTCCACTTTGACCTTGGGTAAAAAATCAACCTGATATTCCGATCCCCGATAAAGTTCGCTATGCCCCTTCTGGCGCCCGAACCCGCGCACTTCGGAGATGGTCATCCCGGAGATCCCCAGATCGGCAAGAACCCCCTTGACATCCTCCAATTTGAACGGCTTGATGACGCATTCGATCTTTTTCATTTCCTGGCCCCCTTTCGAAATGGCTCGAATATATTTCCGGCACGCCGGCGAAGAATGAATGGCAGTTTGGCGCCAATCCTTTTCCCCCAATCCTATGGCATTTTATGTGCCATTACTTTTTATGTTAAATTTCAATATCTTAAAAAATTCATTCAATCTGGCCCATGGCTACAATCTCCTCACCCATATTATTTCTGCCTATTTTTTGGTCATTTTTTTTGCGTCTTCCGATCCCGGATTCGACCCATTTGACCCTTGCCACAGACCTCCCCTTGCCCTATACTGAATATGACAGAGATGCTCTCTGCCCTGCTCGTGAGGCGCGATGCCCACACGGAATATCTTTAGATCGGGATCTCTTCAGGTTGGTTGTGAGCAGGCCCGTCTCGTAACGGGAAGCCTGATACCGGCACAAGAGACCCCACCTTGTTGGTCTTCGATGTGAGGCCAACTGCCCACGGTGGGAGTGGAGAGCTCAAAAGAATAAAAGGCATCCGAGAGGTGCCTTTTTTCTTTGCCTCGCTGATTTTTTGCCGGGACCACCCTCCCGGCAGCCACTTTGGACCCCCCAAGAGATGCCCATCGTCATGGACAATCAGGAATCCCCAGCCGTTAAAAGGATTTTTCTGGACGACAGGGAAATCATTTTGCTCGGAACCGCCCACATCTCCCAGGAATCAGTGGATGAGGTCCGCCATCTGATTCCCTTTGAATCCCCCGATGTCGTCTGTGTCGAACTCGATCGTCAGCGTTTCCAGTCCCTGCGGGAAAGCAACCGCTGGCAGTCCCTGAATATCATCCAGGTCATCAAAAAGGGGCAACTTCCCTATTTGATGGTCAACCTGGCCCTTTCCTCCTTCCAGAAACGGATGGGACTGCAGACCGGCGTCAAACCGGGGGCGGAAATGGCGGCAGCCGCGGAGACCGCCGAACAGGAGGGGATACGGCTGGAGTTGATCGACCGGGATATCCGCACCACCCTGCTACGGGCCTGGAGAAAAACCAGCTGGTGGAAAAAACTCACTCTGCTGTCTACTTTTCTGGCGGGATTTTTCGAGAAACAGCAGATCGATGAAGAACAGCTCAAGCGCCTGAAGGAGACCGACACCCTCTCGGCCATGTTGAAGGAGATGGGGGAAATCCTGCCGTCGGTAAAAACCATTCTGGTCGATGAGCGTGACCGCTACATGGCCTACCAACTCCGCCACTGCCCGGGGCAAAAGATCCTTGCCGTGGTCGGAGCCGCCCATGTCCCCGGCATCCGCCAGCTTCTGGAAGAGGGCTACGACGGAGCCGACCTCGCTGAAATTTCACGGATTCCCGCCAAATCGACCCTCTCCCGCATCCTCCCCTGGATCTTGCCGCTGGCGGTGATCCTCCTGTTCGTCCTCGGTTTCACCGGCGGAGAGTGGGAGAAAGCCTCGGAAGCCGCTCTTGCCTGGATCCTGGCCAACGGCCTGCTGGCATCCCTGGGAACCACCCTCGCGCTGGGCCATCCCCTGACCATCGCCTCCGCCTTCGTCGCCGCTCCGATCACCTCCCTCAACCCGATGATCGGCGCCGGCTTTGTCACCGCTCTGGTTCAGGCCTGCGTCGTCCCACCCACGGTCAAGGACATGGAAGCGGTCGGCAGTGACATAGGCACCTTCCGCGGCTGGTGGAAAAACCGCATGACCCGGGTCATGCTGGTCTTCCTGCTCTCATCCCTCGGTTCCTCCGTCGGCACCCTGGTTTCCTTTCATTGGCTCAAAAATCTTCTTTAAGCGGTGCCCCTCGTGCGGCAATACCAGGATTAAAGACGCAGTAATTTTGCGCCCCTACAATTCAAAATCGGCACACCAGGCCGAAAAAACCCAATTCCGGTTTACAGCAGCCTGATTATCTGGCCGGCTTTAGCCGGTTTCTCCTCCAAAAATAAAAAAAACGGCAAGGAAAAAAGATCCCTTGCCGCTCCACCACCATCCTCCGTCCCTGCCCCTCAGGAAAAGGTCATCACCCTTTGCCGCCGTTGAGGGCGTTCCGCTGCACCAACAGATAATCGAGCAGCAGATCCTTGTGATAGAGATCCTTGCGGAAATGAACGAGGCCTCCGTTATCGACCCAGGCCGTCTGATAAAGGAGATAGACCGGCACCGGCTTCGGCAGCCAGACCAAACGCGGCCAATCGAGGTCCATGGCCTGGATCAGACTCTCGCAGTCCCACCCCTCCCCTTCCAGAAGATACTGGGCCAGATCGAGGGGCCGCTGGATACGGATGCATCCGGAACTGTATAGGCGCCTGTTGTGGGAAAAAAGCCAGGGTTGATTGGTATCGTGGAGATAAACGGCATGGTTGTTGGGAAACATGAACTTGATCCGCCCGAGGGGATTCCACGGACCGGGGCGCTGGCGCAGCACACCTGGAAAATTTTGGTGCTCGACCCCCTGCCAATCGATGCGGCGTGGATCGATTGGTCCCCCCTGGTAATTCCCTAACGGGAGGAGATCAAAATTGTTTCTCGTCAACCATCGAGGATCCTTTTTGATTTTCGGCAGTTTGTCTTCCCTGAGAATAGTGGGGGGAACATGCCAGTAGGGTGAGAATTCAATATAGGTCATCCGCGCCGAGAAAACCGGCGTTTCGCGGACGGCACGCCCGACAACCACCGGCATCCACAGAACGGAATCCCCCCCCTCCATCACGGTCAGCATCATGTCGGGAATATTGACCTGTAGATATCTCTCGCCAAGGTTCCTCGGCAGCCACCGCCACCGCTCCAGATTGACCTCGATCTGGCGGACCCGCTCATCCGCGGAAACGTTCATCTCCTGCAGGGTCTTGGGTCCGAGAACGCCGTCCGCCGCCAGTCCGTGGCGCCGTTGAAAATGGATCAAGGCTCGCAGCAGGGAAGCATCCAGCGTGTCGGGGGAGGTTTTGACCCCCGGCGAAAGATCGCCGGTGATCAGAAACCGGCGCCGGAGCAGAGGAATCCGCAGATCCTTTTCGCCGCGCCGAAGCGAGGGACCGGAGGGGATCGTCGGCCACCCCCCTCGCGAAGCGACATCGCGGTATCGGCGGAGCGCCTCGGCCAGTTTTCGATAGGAGGAGGAAAGAGGCCGCAGCTGATCCAGCACCTCCTCAACGGCATGATCCTCCAGAGCGGAACGCAACGCCATAACCGGCTCCAGCGTTCTTTTGGCGAAGCTCCATTCGTCGTGAACCTGACGGGGCCTGACCCGTCCCTGGCCATAATCATCGGCCAAGGTCAGAAAGGCATCCGTGAGCAGGATATCCATGGCCACCCACCACGGATGGCCTGGAGTCTGCCCCGATCGAGCCGCCGCCTGACGCACAAGCAGCAATTCTTCCAGCTCGGCCAGCCGGTAATCCTCCGGACAAAGCCCTTCATCGGAAAGATCGCGAAGATGTTCAATAAAGGTCTCCGCCTCGCGGGAAAGACCGTCATCGCTCAGCCAGGCGGGGATATGCCCCCGCTGCTCATAAAAAGTTTGCAGCGAGGGATGAAAGCTCTTTCTCCCCCCCTCCGCCAGGCGGACAGGCAGTTCCCTCCTGGAAATCGACTCCTGTATAGGGGAGGACCAATCCACCGGCAGCAATCCCGGCGCCGCCTCCAGGTCTCCGCTGAAAAAGCCGATCATAACCAAAAAAAATAACAAAACCGGCAATTTATTTGGCCTTACCTCATCCATTTTATTATTTTTCCCATTCCCGGTTCATCAATTCAGGCCCCTGCGGGCCAATCCCGAATTCTCTCCACCAACCCACCTGATCGCACCACAAATTGGTGATTTTCTTCCTCTGTTTTAACCATCACAAGAAAAAACTTTTTAACCTTTTTCCCTTATTTGATCCACACCGTCTGAATGTTGACAAACTCGCGGATGCCGTAATGAGAAAGCTCGCGGCCGTAACCGGAAATGCCGACCCCCCCAAAGGGAAGCCGGGGATCGCTCTTCACCAAACCATTGACGAAAACGGCGCCGACCCGCAGGGCAGCGGCCATTTCCTCACCTTTGGCAAGCTGCCGGGTCCACACCGACCCACCCAGCCCGAAGGGTGAATCGTTGGCCACCCTCAGCGCCTCAGTTTCATCCTTAACGCGAATAACGGAAGCCACCGGCCCGAAAAGCTCCTCGTCCCAGGCCGGCATGCCCGGCGCCACCTCCGTCAGAATGGTGGGGGGATAGAAACATCCCGGTCCGGACGAAGGCGCCCCTCCCAGAATCACTCGAGCGCCCTTCTCCACGGACTTTTTCACCTGGAGGTGGAGGGCCTCCATCAGATCCCACCTGGCTTGCGGCCCGACCTGGGTTTCCTCCCGCAGAGGATCGCCCACCACCAGAACGGCCATCTCATTTTTGAACCGTTCCAGAAATGGCTCAAAAACCTCGTCGACCAGGATGAAACGCTTGGCGGCGATGCAGCTCTGGCCGGAATTGAGGCAGCGGGAAAGGGCGGCGACTCTGGCCGCCTCATCCAGATCGGCATCGGCCAGGACAATGAAAGGGTCGCTGCCACCCAGTTCCAGCACCGTTTTTTTCAGCATCTGACCCGCCTTGGCCGCCACCTTCCGTCCGGCGGCGTCGCTTCCGGTCAGGGTCACTGCCATGACGTGACGATTTTCAATGACCGCATCCACCTGACCGGAACCGATCATCAAAGTTCGGAAAACATTTTCCGGAAGGCCGGCCCGGTGGAAGATCCCCTCGATGGCCATAGCGCATTGGGGGACGTTGGAGGAATGCTTGAGCACTCCGCAGTTTCCCGCCATCAAGGCCGGGGCGGCGAAGCGGAAGACCTGCCAGAAGGGAAAGTTCCACGGCATCACGGCCAGGATCGTCCCCAGCGCTCGAAAGGCGACAAAGGAGCGGGAACCGTCGGTAGGCACCTCCTCCGGCATCAGAAAGCGCTCGCCGTTGGCGGCATAATACGCACAGACCAGGGCGCATTTTTCGATCTCGGCGCGCCCCTCGCGAATCGGCTTGCCCATCTCCAGGGCCATGATTCGGGCCAGTTTTTCCTTTTCGTCGCGAAGCACTCGCGCCGTCTCAGTCAATACCGCGGAGCGCCGGGCAAAGGAGGTGTGCGCCCAGCCGGGCCACGCCCGTCCCGCTGCTGCCACCACCTCACGGGTCCGCTCCGGTGTCCATTCTTCAAATTGAGCCATCAATTCGCCATTGCCAGGATTGATCGAATCCAAAGCCATCCCTGTCCCCCTTTTCTCATGCTCCGGAAAATTCCCAGAGAATTACTTATGGAGCAGTTCTTTCTTGATATTATGTCCATTCATTGGAAGTTGGGCAACAGTCAAACCGCCATCCATCACATTATGATGAAATATATTGTAATAATTGAGAATTTCTGAAATAGTGAAGATATTTTCGAAGTCTGGAATGGAATTTCGTCATGTTTCTTCACTCCCCCTTCCCCACCGTGCCCGGCATCTCCCTGGCCCGCACGCTGATCATCATCAACGTAATTCTTTTTTTCCTGATGATCGCCATCGGACTGTTGGCCGGCATGGGGCTGAAACCGGTCTTTTCCCCCCCTACCAACCTTCTGGTCCATATGGGCGCCCAGTTCTGGCCCCTGGCTTTGGAACGGGGAGAATTATGGCGATGCATCAGCTACGCCTTCACCCATGCCGGTATCATTCACCTCGGCTTCAACATGACCGTCCTCTATCAGGTCGGCACCCTGGTGGAGGGGGAAATCGGCCGCTCCCGCTTCCTCACTCTCTATACCGTAACCGCCTTGACCGCCACCTTCGCCGGCTATCTATGGCACCCCTTCACGCCTGTGGTCGGCGCTTCCGGCTCCCTTTTCGGGCTGATCGGCTTCGCCGCGGTTTTCTACCACCGCCTGGGTATCCCGGCAGCCATCCAAAGACGCAACATGATGCTTCAGTGGGCGGCATTCGCGTTCCTTTTCGGGTTGATGGTGGGGGCCGACAACGCCGGCCATCTCGGAGGCGCCCTCGGCGGAATGGTTCTCGGATGGTTCATGCCCCTGCGTCACAACACTTCCCGTCTGTGGAACTGGGCGGGAGGCATCAACGGGGTCTTGCTGGCGGCGGGACTCCTCGGGCTCATCTCCTCCTGGTTCATCCAGTGACCCTGGCCGCTTGCCCTCCTCTTACTGCGGGTTATCCTTTTATATGGAATACCTGAACCACGGAGGCTGATCCATGTATGATCCCGGCTATTCACCCCTGTTGACCGATCTTTATGAACTGACCATGCTGGCCGGTTATTTTGACAAGGGGATGCATGAAAAAAAAGCCGTCTTCGATCTTTTTTTCCGCAAAAACCCCTACGAGGGGAGCTACGCCGTCTTCGCCGGCCTGGAACCGGCCCTCAGCTACCTCTCCCGGCTCCACTTCTCCCCGGAGGATATAGGATACCTTGCCGGGCTGGGTCTTTTTAAAAAAGAATTTCTCGATTATCTAGCGGGCTTCCGCTTCCGTTGCCAGGTCACCTCTCCTCCGGAGGGAACGGTGGTATTCGCCAATGAGCCGCTGCTGACGGTGGCGGGAAACCTGGCCGAGGCGCAGATGGTGGAAACCGCCCTCCTCAATCTGATCAACTTCCAGACCCTGGTGGCCACCAAGGCGGCGCGCATCACCAGTGTGACGCCAAACGCCGAGGTTCTCGAATTCGGACTGCGCCGCGCCCAAGGGCCGGACGGCGGGCTGGGAGCCGCCCGCGCCGCCTGCATCGGCGGCGTGCGCAGCACCAGCAACGTCTGGGCCGGGCAGGTTTTCGGCATTTCCGTGCGGGGCACCCACGCCCACAGCTGGATCATGTCATTCCCCGACGAACTGAGCGCCTTCCGCGCCTACGCCGACTGCTTTCCCGACAGCTGCATCCTGCTCATCGACACCTACGACACCCTCAGGAGCGGGCTCCCCAACGCCCTCACCGTGGCCAGGGAACTGCGCGCCAGAGGACATGAGATCATCGGGGTGCGACTCGATTCGGGCGATCTTGCCTACCTCAGCAAAAAGGTCAGGGAAACCTTCGACCGGGAGGGGTTCCCCGCCGCCCGCATCGTCGCTTCCAGCGAACTGGACGAGGAGATCATCGATTCCATCCGCAACGAAGGCGGCAAGGTGGATATCTACGGGGTCGGAACCAAACTGGTCACCTGTGCCGGAACAGGAGGAGGGGCCTTGGGCGGGGTTTACAAACTGGTGCGGATAGGGGATGAACCCAAACTGAAGGTGACCAGCGACCTGGCCAAAGCCACCCTCCCCGACCGCAAGAAAATCCTCCGGGTAATCGATCCGCAAGGAAACTTCGAAATGGATGTTCTCTGCCTGAATGATGAGATCGTGACCCCTGGTGATATCGTCTACAACCCCTTACGGCCGGAGGAAAGGAAACGGGTTCCCGACAATGGCAGGATCGAGGAAATTCGCCGAACCGTTATGGAAAACGGGCAGATCACCTGCTCTTTCCCATCCTTGGCCAAGAGCGCCGATTACTGCCGTGACCAACTCAGGAGACTACCCGAAGGTTCGCTGCGTCTCAAAAACCCCCACATCTACAAGGTGGCCATGAGCCGCGGGATTCATGATCTGCGCTCCCGGCTGATCGCCGAATACGAAGAACGGTTTTTCGCCTGAGACCCCTGGACATCAGATCGCAAAACGAAAAGCCCTCAAAAAGAGGGCTTTTCGTTGCAGTCAAAGAAAAATTTGCCCTATTTTTCAAATCAGGGGGCAGCGGCCAGCTTCTGATAATCGATAGCGGCGGCATATCCCTTGAGATCTTCGAGAGAAACCTCGTTCCCCTCCACGGTGACCAGAAAACGATTGGCGACGACAATCTTGATGTCGCCGTTCTGTCCGGCGGCGTTGTATTTTACAATGGCCTTTTGACCGGCGATCCTTTCCATTTTGCCCCCATCGGCAGTCGCAAGCATCGGATTGGAAAACATCATGATCATCCCCTGCATCATAGGGGAGTCGGCGAGAAGCTGGATGCTGACACCGGCGGAATCTTTGCTGTAGCGGCGCTCCGCCGTCACCCCACCGCCGAACATGGCGGCAGTGGCGGCCTGGGAAACGGCCTCCTCGGCGGTCCATCCATTGAGCGGTTCGGGGAGCAGAGAGGCCAGCCCTTCCCCCTTCTTCTGCTGAATCAGCTGAGAGGCGTAATTGAGGCTCTCGACCGCCCCTGCAAACTCCCCTTTCTGGTAGGCCTGCAATCCTTCGTTGATCGAATCGGTGACATCGTCACCCCAGGCCGCACCGGCCAGCAGCAATGCCGCCATGAATCCAACCACCGCCAGACTGATTCCGGATTTGCGATTTCCCATCCTGTTCATAACAAATCTCCTTTCCTGCTGGGAGTTCAAATGACAACCAATTGTTCATCGGAGAAGGTCAGGGCTTCCACACCATCCTCGGTGACGCAGAAGCTATTCTCGATTCCCAGCGCGCCGCGCCCCGGGAAAACCACCTTGGGTTCAAAAGCAAAGGTCATGTTCTTTCTTAACTCATAATCCATAAAACCCTTTGCAATAAAGGGATATTCATCGATCTCCAGGCCAATGCCGTGGCCGATGAAAGAGACCTGGGCGCCGGGAGCCCCCATGAAATGCTCCCCGTGCCCCTGCCGGCGGGCCAGTTCGCAGCAGACTTCATAGACTTCCCCCCACTTGCACCCGGGGCGAGCCGTCTGCTTCATCAGTTGTTGGACCGCCACCATGTCGTCATAGGCGCGGAGCAGATCGTCGTCAAGGCCGCCGATGCAGAAGATCCGCGTCATATCGGACAGGTATCCCTCGGCGGTACCGGTAAAGTCGAAAAGGATCGGCTCCCCGGGGGCAATCTTCTTCCAGCCGCTGCCGCGCCCCACGTAAGGATTCAAGCCCGGCCCCCCCAGGGGGGTATCGGCACTTGACGGCACACCGGCATCCGCGCCCGACATGAACTGCCCCATGAAGATTTCAGAATTGAAACTCCTCATGCGGGTGATCCCCTGGTGCCCCAGGCGGCGGGCCGTGAATTCCAGTTCGGCCACCACCTCCATATCCGTCTTGCCGCTGCGGATGACCTCCCTGGCTTGGAGGAAAATCTTGTCGACCATCGCGGCGGCGACTCTCATGGCGGCGATTTCAAATTCCGACTTGATGGCCCTTACTTCCCGGATCAGGGGAGTGACGTCAGTCATGCGGCACTTGGGAAAATTGGCGCACAGGCGCTGATAGAGGGCGACCGGCACCACGTCCAGTTCCATACCGGCCTTTTCCGGCAGGGGATGGCCGAAGTCGGCCAGGCATTGCCGCAGATCCCGGAAACCGCGGATCGCTACAATATTTTTCAGACCCGATTCAACTTTGGCGCGGCTGAATTCCTTGCGAACCATGTAAAGGGGTTCGCCATCCGCCGGAAGATAGAGCACCCCTTGCTGAATGGTGCCGGAAAAGTAAAAAAGATCGGCATTCTGGAGAATGAAAGCACCATCCAGTTCATGGTCTTTCAGAAGCGCCTGGAATCTGTCGATGCGCTGGGCCAGTTCGGCGGCAGGGGTAATGTTCATGGCGGTTTTTCCCCACAGGGATCAGGAGTTCTTGTCCTCTTCGAGATTCAGTTCCCGAATGGCCATCTCCCGCAGTTTGAATTTCTGGATCTTGCCGCTGGCGGTCATCGGGTATTCATCGACAAACTTGACGTAATAGGGAATCTTGTAGTTGGCGATCTGCCCCCTGCAGAAATCCTTGATCTCCTGTTCGGTGCAGGTCATCCCCTCCTTGAGTTTGATAGCCGCCATCACCTGCTCTCCGTACTTGCGGTCGGGCACGCCGTAGATCTGCACGTCGGAAATCTTGGGATGGGTATAGAGGTAATCCTCGATCTCCCGGGGATAGATATTTTCCCCGCCGCGAATGATCATCTGCTTGATGCGCCCGGTGATCTTGAAATAGCCGTTGCTGTCCATCACCGCCAGATCCCCGGTATGCAGCCAGCCGTCGGGGGTGATGACCTTGGCGGTTTCCTCCGGCATCTTGTAGTAGCCCTTCATGACCATGTAGCCGCGGGCGCACAGTTCCCCCTGTTTGCCCGGCGGCAGCGCGGCGCCGGTTTCGATGTCGACAATCTTGACCTCGGCCCCCGGCAGGGTGCGGCCTACCGTGGAAACCCGCAGTTCGATGGAATCTTCGGTGCGGGTCTGGGTAATGCCGGGAGAGGCCTCCGTAAGACCATAGACACTGGTGATTTCGGTGACATGCATGTCCTTTACGGCACGCTTCATGACATCGATGGGGCAGACCGAACCGGCCATGATCCCGGTGCGCAGGGTGGAAAGATCGTAACGGTGAAAGTTGGGGTGATCCAATTGGGCGATAAACATGGTCGGCACCCCATGGACGGCGGTGCATTTCTCCTTCTCGATGGTCTGCAGCACCTGTTCCGGCTTGAAAAACTCCACAGGAACCATGGTGGAACCGTGGGTGACGCAGGCCATGATAGCCAGCACGCTGCCGAAGCAGTGGAAGAACGGCACCGGAATGCAGAGCCGGTCTTTTTCGGTGAATTTCATGCACTCGCCGATAAAATAGCCGTTGTTGATGACATTGTGGTGGGTCAGCATCACCCCCTTGGGGAAACCGGTGGTGCCGGAGGTGTACTGCATGTTGATCACATCGTGCCGCTCAAGGGAATCCTTGCGGGTCTGATAGTCGGCATCGGAAATCTGCTCCCCCAGTTTTTCCAGATCGCGGAAGTTCATCATTCCGGCGGGGGTTTCATCGCCGATGAAGATCACCCTCTTGAGGAAGGGGAGATTTTCGTTGCCGGCCTTTCCGAAGGGGAGTTCTTTGATTTTGGGAGCGGCCTCGTAAAGGGTTTGGACGTAATCGGTATCCTTGAAGGCGCGGATCAGAAAGAGAGTGGTGGCGTCGGACTGGTTGAGGATGTATTCCAGTTCCTTGGTCTTGTAAAGGGTGTTGACGGTGACCAGAACGGCGCCGATCTTGGCGGTGGCCCAATCGAGAATGACCCACTCGGGGACGTTGGTGGCCCAGATGGCGACGTTCTCGCCTTTTTCAATGCCCAGGGCCATCAAGCCCTTGGCGATGCGATCGCACACCGCGTTGAATTCCCGGTAGCTGTAGCGCAGGCCCCGGTCGGGGTAGACCAGGGCGTCATTGTCGGGGAACCTCCGGGTGATATCCTCCAGCAGTCCACCCATGGTGAAATCAAGTTGTTGGGACATATTCTTCCATCCTCCATTTAAATGGGAAATTCCCGGCGGAAAAACGGCTTGGCTATCGCCTCGGCCAAAAAGGATCGGCGGATTCTTACGGCCGCCATGTTAAAAAAGGCCTTCCGCCAGCGATGCGGAAAGCCCGAAATGGGCTTCAGAACGCTGTTATCCTTGCATATTTACCCCAGTGAGTAAAGTTTTTAGTTGGCCCTCGAATAACTGTGTTTGCGGTCTCGAGACCCATTCCAAACCCGCCTTGACAGACCCTATATATTGTGGTTTTATTCCTGAAACATACTTCATCTAGTTAAGGGAGCCTCATGATGCCTGAAAACGACAGACAGCGGAAAAAGAACCAAAAGGATTGCCTGAAGCCGGAATCCCTGGCCTCGGAACTGTCCCCGAACGCACTGACGGTACTGGAACGCCGCTACCTCAAACGCAGCCCCGAGGGGAAAGTTCTGGAAACACCCCTCGATATGTTCCGGCGGGTCGCCCACACCATCGCCAGTGCCGAAGAGCGGTTCGGAAATTCCGAGCGGATTCCGGAACTGGAAGAATCCTTTTTCCGCATGATGATCTCCCTCGAATTTCTCCCCAACTCTCCCACCCTGATGAATGCCGGGAGGGAGTTGGGCCAGCTTTCGGCCTGCTTCGTCCTGCCGGTGGGCGATTCCATGGAGAGTATCTTCGAGGCCATCAAACAGACCGCCCTGATCCACAAGAGCGGCGGCGGCACCGGCTTTTCCTTCAGCCGCATCCGTCCGGCGCGGGATGTCGTCCTCTCCACCAAGGGGGTCTCGTCGGGACCGATCTCCTTCATGAAGGTATTTGACGCCGCCACCGAGACCATCAAGCAGGGGGGGACGCGGCGCGGCGCCAACATGGGCATCCTGCGCGTGGACCATCCCGATATCATGGACTTCATCATGGCCAAACGGGATCCGCACGTGCTGACCAATTTCAACATCTCCGTCGGCATCACCGAGGCCTTCATGGAGGCGGTGGAAAAGGATGAAGAATACGTCATCATCAATCCCCGGACCGGCGAGACGATGAAAAAACTCCCGGCCCGCAAGGTTTTCAATCAGATCGTGGAGATGGCCTGGACCAACGGCGAGCCGGGGATCATCTTTCTCGACCGCCTCAACCGCGACAACCCGACGCCGCAGGTTGGGGAGATCGAAGCCACCAACCCCTGCGGCGAGCAGCCATTGCTGCCCTACGAATCGTGCAACCTCGGCTCCATCAACCTCTCCCGCATGGTTACCGACAGCGGCGAGGTGAACTGGGACAAGTTGCGGGAAACGGTGCACCTGGCCACGCGCTTCCTCGACAACGTTATCGAAGTCAACCGCTACCCGCTCCCCCAGATCGAGGAGATGACCCACGCCAACCGCAAGATCGGCCTCGGCATCATGGGCTGGGCCGACATGCTGATCCTGCTCGGGATCCCCTACAACGACAGCCAGGCCCTGAACATGGGCGACAAGATCATGGAATTCATCACCGAGGAAGCCCGGGCCGCCTCCCGGCAATTGGCCATCGAACGCCAACCCTTTCCCAATTTCATCGGCAGCCTCTACGAAGGCTCGGGGAGCAAGCCGCTGCGCAACGCCACCTGCACCACCATCGCCCCCACCGGCACCATCTCCATCATCGCCAACACCTCCAGCGGCGTCGAACCCCTCTTCGCCGTTTCCTATGTCCGTCAGGTTCTGGACAACGACATCCTGGTGGAGGTCCATCCGATCTTCGAGCGCCTGGCCAAAGAACAAGGCTTCTACTCACCGGAACTGATGAAAAAAATCGCCGAGCACGGCTCGGTACAGAACGTCCCCGAGGTCCCGCTGGACATTCGCCGAATTTTCATCACCGCCCACGACATCACCCCGCGGGACCACATCCTGATGCAGGCGGCCTTTCAGAAACATACCGATAATGCCGTGTCCAAGACCGTCAATTTCCCCAACAAGGCCACCCAGGAAGAAGTCGCCCAGGTCTACCGCCTGGCCTGGAAAGAGGGATGCAAGGGCGTCACCATCTACCGGGACGGCTCCCGGGATCAGCAGGTGCTCAGCGTCGCCGGAGCCGCCGAGTCATCGGTTCCGATGGAAAAAGGCAAAGCCGGCCACAAAAGGGAACGTCCCCGTGCCCTCACCGGGACCACCTACCAGATGGAGACCGGCTGCGGTCCCCTCTACGTCACAATCAACGAGGACAACGATGGTTTGTTCGAACTTTTCACCACCATGGGCAAGGCGGGAGGATGCGCCGCTTCCCAGTGCGAGGCCATCGGCCGCCTCGTTTCCCTGGCCTGGCGGAGCGGCGTGCAGGCCCGCCAGGCGGTCAAACAGCTGATCGGCATCAGCTGTCACAAGCCGGCAGGTTTTGGAGCCAAGCGGATCACCTCCTGTGCCGACGCGGTGGCCAAGGCAATCTTGCTTCACACCCAGGACATGATGGAAAAGGAGGCCTCTCTGGCCAACGGCGGGGCCTGCCCCGACTGCGGCGGGCCGGTGGAGCACGAGGGCGGCTGCATGGTCTGCCATGCCTGCGGATATTCAGAGTGCGCCTGAGAGAGCACAAAAACGCCTCCACGGGAAAATTTTTTTCTGTGTTTCAGACGATCTTTATGCTGAAATATGGGGAGATCCGAGAAACCCGAAATCTGCTTTGGCGAGGCTTTCCATGAAACGTTTATCCGTCACCCTGATTTTCCTCTTTTTGTGTACTCATGCTTTGGCCGCCACTCCGAACCACAAAAAGATTTCCGCCGCTGTCCAGGAGTCTTTTCCCAAGCTGACCGTAGATGAGGTCAACGACTCTCCGCTGCCAGGGGTCTATGAGATCGTCTCCCGCGACCGGATTTTCTATTACGCCCCGGACACGGGGCACCTGCTGATCGGCAATCTGATTTCCAGGGAAGGAGAGAATATCACCACCCGGCGTGTCCAGGAAGTGATGGAAAAGCGTATCAAGGGGCTGCCCCTCGGGGAGGCCCTCAAAATCGGCAGCGGCCCTCATCAGGTTATCGAGGTGACCGACCCTGACTGCAGTTTCTGCCGAAAGGGGAGTCATTACTTCGACTCCCGCCAGGACATAACCCGCCACATCTTCTTCAAGCCGCTGCAGACGTACTCACAGTCCAGGGCCAAAGCGGCCTACATCCTCTCCTCCCCCGATCCCCAAACCGCCTACAAGGAAGTCTTCTCCGGCAAATACGACCAGCAACCTCTCCCCTCCGTCAAGGACAACGGCCAGCTGGAGCGCCAGGCGAAGGTCATCGAACCCCTCAAGGTCAACAGCACTCCTTCCTACTGGATAAACGGCACCTATGTCGCCGGCAGCGACCTGCGCCGCATCCAGCAGCTCCTTGATCCGCCGGCGGCGACGAACCATCCGCCTCAGTCACCGGCGCCCTCCGGGAAGTGAACTTTCCCGGACACAGTATGTCGCCGGTCGACAAAAAACGGGCCTGGATCGGCTGGTGCAGCTATGACTGGGCCAATTCAGCCTTCGCCACCGTCGGATTGGCCGCCGTATTGCCGGTTTACTTCGTCTCGCTGGTTCCGGAGGGGGGACTTCACCTCCCTCTCCTGGGGATGGACCTCACCCTCAAAGCCGCCTCCCTTTGGGGCTATACGATCAGCGTCTCGGCGATGCTGGTGGCGGCCATGGCCCCCTGGCTCGGCGCCCTGGCCGACGCCCGCGGCTGGCGGCGGCCCCTGTTGATCCTTTTCTGCCTCTGCGGGGTTGCGGGCACTTCACTGCTGAGCCTGGCCGGCCCCGGCCAATTCGTCTTGGCCGCCTTCTTTTTCACTCTGGCCAATATCGGTTTCGCCGGCGGCAATATCTTCTACAACGCCTTCCTTCCCGTCATCGCCGCACCTCAAGAGGTCGACCGCCTCTCCGCGCACGGCTTCGCCTGGGGCTACCTGGGCGGAGGGTTGTGCCTGGCCGCGGTCTTCGTCATGATCCAGCATTACTCCTGGTTCGGCTTCGCCAACCAGGGAAACGCCACCCGCGCCGGTTTCCTCCTCACCGGTCTCTGGTGGCTGGTTTTTTCCCTGCCCACTTTTATCTGGGTGCGGGATAAACAGCCGCAGCCAAGAGCCGTAACCAGAAAAGTCCAGAACTATCTGCAGACTTTTCTGGAGATCCGCCCGTACCGGGATCTGCTCCGCTTTCTCATCGCTTTTCTTCTCTATCACGACGGTATTGAAACCATCATCGTCGTCTCGGCCGTGTTCGGGCGGGAAGAACTGGGCATGAGCCAGGGCGCCATTCTTGGCTGCTTCCTCATGATCCAGATCATCGCCATGCCGGGGGCGTTGCTGTTCGGGCGGATCGCCGAACGGTGGAGTTCCAGATCGGCCATTCTCGCCTGTCTGGCCCTTTTCATTCTGCTCACCATCTACGCCTTCTTCATGCGCCATGCCTGGGAGTTCTGGCTTCTGGGCCTGGTGGTGGCGTTGATTCTCGGCGGCAGCCAGGCCATCAGCCGATCCCTCTTCGCCTCCATGATCCCTTCCCACAAGGAGGCGGAGTTCTTTGGTTTCTACGCCATCGGTTCAAAGTTCGCGACGATCTTCGGCCCCCTTCTTTTCGCCCTGATCGGCAGTTTAACCGGCTCCACCCGCCTCTCCATCCTCGGACTGCTGTTCTTCTTCGTCGCCGGCGGTCTGCTGCTGCTCACCGTCGATGTCGACAGGGGCCGCCGTCTGGCGGGAAAGGGTTCCCCATGACCAGCCGCTATTTTGCCTCACCCTCGCCGCGTCTCTTCGCCCACCGGGGGTTTTCCGCCCGTTTTCCGGAGAACACCATCGCCGCTTTCCGCGCCGCCCTGGCAACCGGTACGCCCTATCTGGAACTTGACGTGTGGGCCAGCCGCGACGGCGTGGTGATGGTCCACCACGACGAAACCCTTTTCCGGATGTGCGGAAAACTGAGACGAATCCGCAACCTGACCTTCGCTGAAATCAAATCCTGTGACGCGGGATGGAGTTTTCGGGACAAAGAGAGGGGGCGGCCATTCCGGGGACGGGGGATAACCGTGCCGAGCCTGAATGAAGTCTTCGACGCCTGTCCGCAAGCCTTCATCAATATCGAGATCAAACAGAGCGATCCGCCCATCGAAGCGCTGGTCGTGGACACCGTCCGCCGGGCCGGCAGGGAAGAGACGGTGCTGCTGGCCAGCGAAAGCGACCAGGTCATGGAGCGGCTGCGGCCCCTGTGCGGCGCCATCCCCACCGGCTCCGGCCGCGGGGACATCGCCGCCTTTCTCAACTGGCTGAAACAGGGATGCCCTCCCGGTTACCATCCTTTGGGACGGGCTCTACAGGTGCCGGAATCCTACCGCGGCATCCCCATCGTCTTTCCCGACTCTGTGGCAGCCGCCCATGCCGCCGGCCTGGAGATGCATGTCTGGACCGTCAATCGTCCCGAGGACATGAAACGCCTGCTGCGAATGGGGGTCGACGGCATCATGAGCGACGATCCGGAACTTCTGGTCCGGACGGCCGAAGAAGTTGCCCTTCAGGGCATGACATAAGGGGTCGTTTAAAGGTGGAGCGCTCTTTCCCGTGAATTTCCAGCCGGATAAAGGTCGTTTCCCGAAATCCTTATGGGAGTTTTTGTGTTGACAGGGGGGCTTAGCTGAATTACAAGGTCAAACCAGTCTGCTTTTGGGCGGCGCTTTGCAACCATCTGCGCCTTTGTTCCGGACATTTGTTGTTTTTTTTAATTTCAATGAGAGAGAAAAGATGATTACGTTTGATGAATATTCGGATATCTATGACGCTTGGTTTCAGAGGAACGAGACCCTCCTGGAATCGGAACTCCGGCTGGTGGCCCATGTCCTGGGAAACAATCCCGGCAGAACCTTGAGCGTCGGTTGTGGTACCGGGCTGTTTGAACAGTTGTTGCGGAACCGTTACGGGATTTCCATAACGGAAGGTCTGGAACCGTCCCCAGCCATGGCGGAAATCGCCCGCAAACGCGGAATGACGGTGATCGAGGCCGGAGCGGAAAAAATGCCCCTGGAAGACGCTGGCTACGACACCGTCATGTTCAACGGCTCCCCCGGCTATATCGGCGACCTGAATGCTGCCGCCGCCGAAGCTTACCGCCTGCTGAAAGCGGGCGGCAGGATACTTTTGATCGATATTCCGGCGGAAAGTTCCTTCGGGATATTGTATCGACTCGGCGGGGCCTATGGCACCTGGAACGATGACCGGCTGCGCGGCGTTCTGCCCCAAGAGCCCTACCCCGTGGAACTGGCCGGCGGCGCCAACTGGCGGCCGACCCAGGACAAAATCGATGCCGCCTTGAAGGCCGGCTTCACCGGACTCACTTTCATGCAGACTTTAACCAGGCATCCCCGTTTTGCCGACGCCACCCCGGAAGACCCCTGTGAAGGTTATCAATCGGGAGACTATGTGGCGGTGTGCGCCGTAAAGCCCTGAACCCGGGGTCTGCAGCTTGCGCAATCTCATGAAGGAAAAATCTTTCTATCAGCGCTGTGTGACGGCCTGCGGCCCGCTATGGGAACAGGCCGCCGCCCATCCCTTTGTGGCAGGTCTTGCCGCCGGCACCTTGACTCGCCGGCAGATGCAGCACTATCTGATTCAGGATGGTTTGTATCTGCGCAATTACGTGCGGGTATGCCGGACCCTCGCGGCCCGGGCGCAGACGGAGGAGGATCGATTCCTTTTTGAATATTCGGCAAAGATTTCCGAAGAGGCGGAACTGGGAATTCAGGAGCAATTATTCAGACAACTTCGGCTGGCCTGGGTGGACGAAGCCCCCGGTCCGGCGACGACGGCTTATATGGAGCAGGAAAGCAGCGCCGTCGAGCACAACTCGGAACTCGTCGGCCTAGCCGCCGCCGCTCCTTGCACCGTGCTGTACGCCGAGGTGGGGCGGCGCCTGGCTCTTATGGAAAAAACCGCCGACCCTAACCATCCCTACCGTCTCTGGCTGGATCTGTACGCCGACCCGGCGGTGCAGAACATGGCCGAACAATGGATCGCATGCCTGAACCGCTGGGCCGCGGACAAGGATGAGGGGGAACAGGCCGAAGCCATCCAGGCCTTCGTCGTCAGTATGCGCTGTGAAATCGATTTCTGGCAGCAGGCCTGGAAGGCTGGGGGGGTGGTTTAAAGCAACGGTTTCGCATCGAGGCTTGACCTCCCCTCAAGGGCCGCCATTAACCATTTTCCTCCCGCCAATTTCAGGAAGCACTATCCGGCAACCCCACTATGGCGGCGATGATCCGGGTGTGAATCGGCTGCGACAGGGGGATGGAGGAAAAAACCTCGGCAATCCGGCCAAGGGGAATCGGCCGGCTTTTGAGTTCCTTGCGGATGTCCCGCAGCCGCAGCGGCTTGAAGCGGCGCCTCTGGATCAACTTCTGATACCAGGTCTCCCGGATCAGATCGAGCCACCCCTCGGCCACCGCATCGAGATCGGGCCGCTCCTGGTCGTCAAGAGGCACCTCCTGAAGTGCCAGCACCCCTTTCAGCACCGCGATCCGCTCCCGATCTCCGGCCTGCTCGGCCTGCCGGAGATAGTGACCCAAAACCTGTCTCATCTCCTCCAGTGCCCGCTGTTTCTTCCGGGGAAGCAGTGACACCTCGGCTTTCAGCACAAGGTGAAGAAACCGTGCGATCAGTTCGGAGGCTCTCTTGTCCATCGGCCGGTTTTCCGGATCGTCCTTCAGAAAATGCCGCAACCGGGTGACGACATCCTCCAGATGGGTCACCAACCGCCCCTGCAGTCCCTCGATCAGAACCCATTTCGGCGCCCCTTGCTCAGCCCCGGCGACAGCCATGAAAGCCCAGGGGCGTTCGGCTCTTACCAGGCTCACGGTTGACACCACCCGGGCCCGGGAGCCTCGAACATCCCTGTAAACCATTTCCGGTACCAGGCCGCATACCGGCTCGAGCAGTTCCCGGACCGGCTGGAAGGCATCCCGGAGCCCATCCCAGGTCTCCCCTTTTCTCTCCAGTTCATGGAGTTCTTGGATCATCTCTTCCACCGTAGCGGGAGCATGGGCCTGTAACTCCTCCGGAATCAGATTCTCGGGAAGCGGCAGATTTGAGCCGAGGATATCCTTGACCTCATTATATCTTTGAAAAAATTTCCGATCCGCCTTAAGGGAGAAAGCTCCACTATCCAGGGGCCACCAGACCTCGATCTCCGGATGCGGACTGTTCATACGGTCCACCCGCCCAACCCGCTGTTCAGCGATGCGGATGACACTCGGCATGTCCAGCAGCAGGACTGCCGAGGCCTGCTGGAGGTTGAGTCCCTCCGACATGGCATCTGAACAAAGCGCGACGACCCCTTTCGCCTTCGAACCAAGCGCGAACAAATGGTTGACCTTTTTTCTCTCCTGTTCCTTGGCACCGGTGGCGACAAGGACCTGCCCATGGTCATTTTCCTCCCGGATCAGGTTCCGGATCACCTCCAGGGTGATAAGACAGCTGTCGAAAGCGATGACCAAAGGATATCTTTTCAACAATTCTGAAAGACGGCGGGCCTTGGCGCGTTCCCGGCTGTCCGACATCCGTCCGACCAGCACCAAAATCTCCTGGTAGATTCGGAGTTCCTCCTCGACCGCCAGTCGGTGCGCCTCCCCGTCGGCCAGCCAGACCGGCAGCTTTTTCGCCAGGGAACTGGGTTGAACCTGACCGGCACTCTCCCGCAACCGCCCCAGAACGTTGCCCGTCTCCTCCGGTTTGATGAAGCCGGTGATGCCGAACTCTTTAGCCGTGGTCTCGGTCCCGAGCAAGTGTTCCAACAACGCGGCACGGGAAGAGCGCAGCCGCGACATCAGGTTGTACAAAGCCAACCCGCGGGCACCTTGGAGCCGGCCTCGGATATAAACATCCTCATCGAGGAGGCCCTTGAGCGATTCCGGCAGCTCCAGGCCGGAGCGCAGATTCGCCAGCCCCTTAAGGTTCCCGGCCAACTCGCGGATTCGGGATGCGAGCTTCTTGTCGGTCTCGGTCTCTCCGGTGGAATAGGTCCGGGAGCGATGCTCGGGATAGCGGCAGCGGCTGCCGAGATCGTCCCGGTAGGCGTCGGGATCGCAGTCCACCAGGGCATTCAGCATCTTCTTGGTGCGGCGCAGGGTGAAGCGCTGCACCTCCTTTTGCATGACCAGGCGCTCTTCTTGGGTAGTCATGAATTTTCCGCTCTGATTCCCCAGACGCCGGGCCAGCCGGTCAAACAGCTCCAGGGCCGAATCCTCCAGGTTGTCGGCCCCCAGCAGATCGACGATCATCAGCAAATCATGCACCCCGCGATTGATGGGCGTGGCGGTGAACATGACCACCACGTCGGCCATGTTGCCGTGCAGGCCGCGGGTCCGGGACGATTTGGGATTCAAAAAGTTGTGAGCCTCATCGATGGCGAGCGATTGAGCCCGGCGGATACTTTGCATGACATCCTCGTGCCGGCCGGACTTCTGCTGACTCAGCACGCCATGTGACAAAGCGACCAAAGGCAGTCCACAAGAAATAGCTTCCCGCTTCCACGATTCCTCGACGGGCCCCGGGGGGCAGACCAGCGCGGTGATATCTTTTCGGGCGCGTCCAGTGCTCCAGATTCTGTCCATAACGGCGCGCAGCAGATATGCTCCCATCCGGGTTTTGCCCGAACCGGTCGCATCGGCGATCAGGACACTGCCGACATTTTCCACCATCCAGAGTGCCTGGGCGATGCCGACCTTCTGGGACGGCCAAAGTTCCTTGCCGGCCCCCGCCAAGTGGGTGCAAATGTATTTCTGCGCCCAGTCTCCTTCAAGCAATTCACCGCAGGCTCGACCAAGCGCCTCTTTCCAGGTGGCGATTTTCAGCAACTGTTCCAACAACTCGAACAGATATCCATTGTAATCGTCGCCAAGCTTCCAATAATTCTCGGCCAATTGTCGGGCCTCAAGGTAACGTTTGGGTTCTTTTCGACAATGGAATCTGGCGTTGGCTTCCAGCTGTTTTCTCAGTCCGGTGAAACTGAAGTTGCTGGAACCCAGGGTCACCGCTTCATCTCCAACATAAATTTTGCAATGAAGCTTCCGCCGATCGTCGGCAATAAAGCGGCTCTGCAAACGGCCTGTCCTGATCATCTCCATAACCAGGACAATCTTGTAGCAGAGCCGTAACGAGATACCGGCATCCAGCCAGTAGTCGATCATTTCCTGAGGGAGGTTTTTTTTATTGATGCTGTATTGGGATCGACGAGAAAGGGTCGGTTCACTACCGATCAAAATCCGGAATTCTTTTGGAGATTCAGCTGGAAGGTCCGCAAGGAAATCAATGACATAATCGAGGGAAGTAAAGCCGGTAACGACCAGGGGGGAGACACTGCCGGCCACGTCTTTGAGGACGATCTCCTCGACCTGACGGCTATTGAAATTATGGGGAAAGCGGTCAATATCGGGCCAGTCGGAGATGTTTCTTACGCTCGCCTGAACATCAACCTGCTCATCGAACAGACCTAACTGCTTGTCGCTCAATCACTTTCTCCCTTAACCGGTGTTTGAGTCGTACCAGCACCAAGAATGTGCTTGAGGTAGGAATGATCCGTTTCGTCCGGAAAAAGTATATGCGCCCCCGCAAATCTCGCCCGGCTCCAGGGGCCGAATTTATCAACCACTTTCTTTCGCAAATCATCGTAAGGCGTTCGGGAAACAATAAATGAATCGACGGTCAGGTTTTTTGCCCTGGATTTTTCCAATACCGCAGCCATCTGCTTTTGTAATTTTTTGTGCAGGTTGACTTTGGGATTGATGGCCGGATGGTCCTCGTGGAGCATCCCGTGCGGTTCAATGAATATCAAGCGCTGCTTTTTCCCTTTGGTCACCCAGAGAATGAAATCCGGATAGAACCCGCTGCCCTCGAAAAAGCCGATCCCCTTGCCCCTGCTCAGGTTGCGCAACAGAAACAGCTCTTTCCCTTGCAGTTCCTCGGGATTTGAATGGCAATAGTCTGTCAGGTCCCGGACAAAGTTCTGCTCACTTTCGTTGAGACATGGTGGTGAAGACTTTATAGTGTTCCCTTTTTGAATCAGCAGCGGCTGAAAAAGATGCCTGTCGAAGTGGAGGGTGGGCGGCACGGCCACATTTTCTTCGTAGATACGTTTCCCATCCTCGATGGTCTCCAAAATATCCTGGATAAGGGTGGTCTCGGAGCGTGGCACCCGGACTTTGTAATCCTGGAAGTTTTCATCCTCGCGGCACAGGGGAGCATAAAACATCCGTTCCGAATCCCACCGCTGCTGCCTGATGCGATAGAACCGCTCCAGATACTTTTTCAGAATTCCGGCCGCCGTATCCTGCAGCCGCTTCCCTTGCGCGGAGGTACTCGGCCTCAGCAAGGCCTCATCGCAAATCAGACTGTAAAGGTCCGGCTCGGCGGTCAGTACCTGCCGGGGATGCTCCGGACGGATGACAAGATTCTGAAAGCCCCGTTCCTCCTTGTGGGCCAGCATCGCCAGGTAAAGCCCCTCCCAATCGAGCCAGGGCAATTGATCAGCCGGAATTCTCCTGGTCTCTCCCTGCAGGAAATTCCCGCTCTGGTAACCGCCGCCGGAACTGCCCAAACGCTCCACCTGGGTCGAGAGATCGAGGGTCACCCTGGCTGCCTCGTCACAGTCGAGCAGGAACCGTTCACTGTTCGCGAAAACGCTCTCTTTCGGCAAACGGGGGGCCAAAAGCCCCTTTTTCAGGAATGCATCGTTGGCCCGGATCGGCAGTGGCAGTTCCACGAAGCCGCCAGGGTCAATCCCCTCACGCTCCAGGTAATCGCGAAACTGCACCATGTAATCGGCCCGCACGGCAAAGATATTCAATCGCTCCAGCACCTCGATGCCGGCGGGATGAACACCGGGCAGGGCGGAACTGCGTTTCAGACTGCGCTCCTTCCCCTGCAGGCGCACGCCACGGCCGAATAGCTGGATGATCTCGGTCCCTTCGCTGCGGCCGATATTGAGCAGCCCCATGTTGGAAACCCGCCAACTGTCCCAGCCGGTCATGAATTTCTTGGCGCCGATAAGGATATTGATGGGCGAATCCGGCTTTTTGATGTTTTCGAACAGCGATTCGGCGATGCGGTCCTCCTCGACCTCGACTTCCGGGCATTGCTCGCCGATGAGTGTTTTGAAGCTGGCCGTATCGCCGATATAGACCAGGCCGAAATAGTTTTCCGCACCGCTCACCTTGAGTCCCAGTTCGCCGGTTTTTCCCTTGATGTCGCCGATATGGAGGGTGCCGCCGGAGCCTGTATGGAAGACACGCTCCAGCAGATCCTGGTAAATAGTCCCGGCGTCGCGACTCCAGCCGGTCAGCAGCCTGAAACGGCCCGCGAAAAGGTCCATGCCGTTGTCGGCAATGCCGCTGTCACCGGCCAGAAGGCGGCCGATCCCCTTTTGTACCCAGCCCTGCTCGTTGCGCAGAAAGGCGTCGAGAAACTTCACCACCGTGAGGACATCCGATTCCCTGGCCTGTTTATTGTCTTTGGATTTGTTGACCGTGCTGCCGACAAAAATCCAGAGCGGATCGGCCAGATGGTAGCGGAGCATCTCAGCGTTGCGGGTTTCAAAAGTGCGCTTCTGTTCATAAAAGGCCAGCAGATTGGCTAATAACAGTATCCGTGTCTGCTCGTCGCCGGTTTCACGGCGCAGGTTGAGCACCTCGAAATCCTTGCCAAAGCCGTCGCCGTAGAAATATTTGTACGAGTAGTCGAACAGAATGGCCTTACCGTACTCGCGGGTCATGGCGTCGTCGCGGGCCGTTGTCATGGCCTGCCCGAAAGTGGCACTGTATTCGAAGGTAAAACCGGTCTCCGCAAGCTTCTCGCGGTTGGCAATCCACTTGCCCGCCTCGCTGCTCGCACCTTTGTGCCCTTCGTCGACAAAAATGAGATTGTTCCCCTCAAAGGCCTCCACCGGTACGCTGACCCCGGAGCCTTTCTTCTGCTCCACCAGCTTGGTGATCTCGATGACCCGCACCGTATTTTTCTCGGAAGTTTCCAGGCCGCTGGCCTCAAGGGCAAAACGCTTGCAGGGAATCCCGGCCGCGGTCATCTGTTCCAGATGCTGCTGGGACAGGCCCTCGTCGGGAGTGACCAGCAGGATATTGTCGAGGGGCTTTTTCAGGTAATGGAGGTATTGACGATAGTGGAAGTGCATGAGGATGGTCTTGCCGCTGCCCGTGGCCATCCAGAAAGCCAGCTTGGTCAGGTCCTCCGGACTGAATTTCTGGTCCTGCGGGTCCATGACGGCGCGCCGGGCATTGCGCCGGGCGACAAAATCGTTGAGGTCGCGGCGCAGATTTGCCTCATGGTTGCAGAGCCGGTCGAGCAGCAATTCCGTCAGCAGCAGGGCGAGATGCTGAAAATAGCGCAGCCGCAACGGCTCACTGCGGTGGCGGTTGAAATGGACCAGGTGGGAACGGATGTTGGCGTCGTAGCGGAGCAGATCGTCGCGCGGCACCAGGCACTTGGAGCCGCGGGCCAGGATCGCCAGGATAAGAAAGGAGGGTCCGCTGGGGTCGAACCCCTCCTCGACCTCCCGCAGGTTGGCCAGCATCGCCTTGTTGTCGTCGTAACCGAGCAGGTGGCAGCACCAGGCCGCCAGCACCAGGCGTTGCTCCAGCTTGACGTAGGTTCCGTTGGTGGTTGTGGGGTTGGCCGTGACAGCTCCGTTGCTTGGTCGCGCCATGACGATCACTCCCCGTTGAACATGCGGCGTTTGAAAACCGGATCAAGGGAACGCGCACCGGGAATAAAGCTGTCGCTGTTGACCAGCACATCCTCGGCCCCTTCGGTCAGTTTCTGAGCCAGGACGAATGCCCGGTCCGCCTCGAACTTTTTCTCTTCCCAGCCCCGTGTCGTGCGCCAGATCACCACCGTCGCCCGGCCCTCGGCCTTGCCGCGATAGACCAGGTAGCGGATGCCGCTGTTGTCGTACACCCGGCGGGTGGCGACGTGCAGGCCGATCAGGTAGTTGAAGGTTTCGGGCAGGTCGACGGGAAGCGGCTTGTCCTTGCCGTGGCGGCGAAGGGTGTAGTCGAAGGGGGAATCGAGCTTGGCGACGTTCAGCAGGGTGTCGCTCCCCTTGGTTTCGAAATCGAGCATGTAGCTGAGGACGTAATCGTCAAACGGAAGGCTAGCCTGCTCATCGACCGGCTCGAAGGTGATGTTGTCGAGGGCGTCCTCGTAGGATTCGAGGCGGAGACAGGTAATGCATTGGGAAATTCCCTTGCCGTGCTGGGCCGGTTTGCCGTTCTTCCAGGCCGGTGCATAGACGGCCTTGCAGATTCGCGGCTTCAGCACCGTATCGAAATAATCGCCCACCTCCACCAGTACAAATTTTCGATCACCCCGATCTTCCCGGTTCAGTTGGATGACCGCATGGCCGGTACTGCCGGAGCCCCCGAAGCAATCCAGAATGATGCTGTCCTTTTTGCTTGAGTGTTGGATAAAACGGGAGACGAAGTCGGCGTGCTTGGGCGCCAGAAAAACGCCCGATTCGCCGAACATCGCCGAGGTCTGTTTCTCGCCGTCGGAATAATCCATGAAAACGCT
>JAAZDE010000052.1 GCA_012512925.1 Desulfuromonadaceae bacterium | reverse complement strand
CGTAGGCCAGCACCTTGTTGGCGCGGGGGCCGAGATACTTCATGACCGCCGCCTGACTGACGAAGACGCCGACGGCGCCGGCGATGAAAAAGGCCGGCACCAGACAGAGCAGCACATGCTCGCGGGCGTACCACTTGACCAGGTGGAGCGATTCCCAGACGGCGTTCTCGATGCGCCGGGTGGCCTGCAGCCATTCCACCGGCAGGTAGTAACAGACGGCGAAGACCGCCAAAATCAAAGCCAGCGGTTTCCATTCCTTTTTCAAGTCCATGAAAAAACCTCACCTTAAATTCCAGGCGTTTGCCCAAAAGGCCAAGCTCCAGGATAAAATTTTTCAGCGGGTGCAGTATGCCGCAAGTTCTGAATGCTCCCGGCGCTGGGATTCAAGCACCGATTCCACACAGCCGAAGAAATTGAGGATGCAGGGCACGCGGAGCCGGTAGAAAACCTGATTGCCGCGTTTGTCGTCGAGAACGATACCGGCCTGCTTGAGCACCGTCAGATGTTTGGAGACGGTGGAGACGTCGGCGCCGATCATCGCCGTCAGGTCAAGGACACAGCGCTCCCCCCGCCCCAGCTCCTCGATGATGAAAAGGCGGCTGGGGTGCCCCATGGCCTTGATGATCCGGGCGCGGGCCGCCAGATGAGCCTTTTGGGTCTGATACATGGCAAACTCCTTTCGTTCCATATTTGGCAATATAGCCAAAAAGCCAAGAACAATGCAAATCTTTTTAGAGAAAAATCTTTTTTCCGTGAAAAAGTGGCCTTTTTCCGGGGAAACAAAATTCTCAGGCCCATTTAGTTGACATGATCAACTTATTTTTGGTACCTTTCCCTGCAAATCCGTACCGCCATGGCGTGGATGGGTCGGATTGCCCAGGGGATTAAATGTCGGAGGAAAGAAAATTGACCGAAGCCATTGTTTCAGAACTGAGCCGATCCCTGATAGAGATCGCCTGGCATTTCGGGCCCAAGGGTTTGCGGGGCGAATGCTGCGACGATCTCACCATGCCGGAATTTATCGCCCTGGAAAAGGTTTCGATGACCCCGGATTGCCCGGTTCAGGTGGTGGGCCATCCGCTGGGGTTCACCAAAAGCGGAGCCACCCGGATCGTCAACCGCCTGGCCAGGAAGGGGCTCATCGACAAGGTGAAATCCCCACAGGATGCCAGAATCTGCTGTGTCGTCATTACGGAAAAAGGAGAACGGATTCTCCGCTCGGCCAACTCCCGCTATATGCAGAAATTCAAGGAACTCCTGGCGAAGGTGCCGCCCGAAACGGTTCCCGAGGTGATGAAGACCGTCACCGTCATGGCCCGATCCCTGAAGAGATAAAAATTTTTTGATCATTTAGTTGATATCGTCAACTTTGCGAGGGACCGTCAAATGAATACCCTGATGGATACGCTGCTTTACTTTTTCGTGATCACCGCCGAGTTGACGGTGCTTTTTCTGGGCATCAGCACGGTTGTCGCCCTGCTTTTGCTGTATGTGCCGCGGGAAAAACTTCGCCAGTGGCTTTCCCGGCGCGGCATATGGGGGAATTTTCTGGGCGCTGTCGTCGGCTCCCTGACTCCTTTCTGCGCCTGTTCCACCATCCCGATGACGCTGGGGATGCTCCAGGCCGGAGCGCCCTTCGGGCCGGTCATGTCCTTTGTCATCGCCTCGCCTTTACTGAATCCGATCATCATCAGCATGGTGTGGGCGCTCATGGGCGCCAAGGCCTGCCTGATTTATTTCACGGTGACCTTTGCGGGCTCGGTTCTGTTCGGCGTTTTTCTGGAGAAGGCGGGCGGCGCGCGCTATGTAAAGAAGGTAAGAGGCCAATCATGCTGTTGCTGCAAAGGTCCGGAGGCCAAATCCAACCCCCGGAATTTTCCCGGCAAACTGAGAGCGTCTTTCATCTCCGCCTGGGGGGATTTCCGGGCGGTGCTCATCTACCTGCTCATCGGCGTCGGCATCGGCGCGGGGATTTACGGCTACATCCCCCAGGATTTTGTAACCCGGATCGCCGGTCCCGGCAACCCCTTCGCCATCCCGGTGGCGGCCGTGGTCGGTATTCCGCTTTACATCCGGGCGGAAACGGCCATCCCCATCGGACTGGCCCTTTCCCAAAAAGGCATGAGCCTGGGGGCGGTCATCGCCCTGATCATCGGCGGCGCCGGCATGGCGATTCCGGAGATGGCCATGCTGGCGGGCATCTTCAGAAAACGCCTGGTCGGCGCGGTGGTCCTGGTGATTTGGGCCACGGCGGTGATCGGCGGTTATGTCTTCAATCTGCTGGTTTGATTATCGGGTCAGCACCTCGAACTCGGGCGGATCGAGAATCGCCTTTTTGACGCTGCACTGATTGGCCGCCAGCACGATCGCCTGCCGGTATTTATCGGGAAAACCGGCGGGCAGATGGATGACTATGCTGATTCTGGTCAAACGGTGCATTTGCGCGTCCTTTTCCGTCTCCAGGGTCACTCTGAGCCCCTCTGTGGACAGGCCGCGCTCCTGGCAAAACCGCCAGGCGAAGAACCCGGTGCAGGTTCCCAAAGAGGCCAGGAAAAGATCAAAAGGGGTCGGCGCCGAGTTTTCACCGCCGCGGGACAAGGGCTGATCGGTGCGGACGGTGAATCCGTCGAAACTGGCTTCAACGGCGACCCCGCCGGGAAAGGTGATCTCCATGAAAGTTTCTCCTATAGAATAGTTTTAGCCCGCTCTTTGACAGCGTTTATTTTTGGGACAGGATTTTTTCGAGTTCCTCGGCCGTCGGCATCCACCCGGGAAAACCACCTTGCCGTCCACCACGACCGCCGGCGTCAATCAATCCCTATTTTGCTATTTTGCCGTATTCACGGATGCCTTGTCATCATCTGCTGCATCATCCGGAACATGTCGCCGGAGCAACCCTGCATCATCTCCCGGCACAATGGCATCATTTCCGACATCATTCGCTGGGGGTCTTTTTTGAACAGTTCGCACAACGAAGGCATGACAGCTTTAAAAAAAGCAATTTTTTCCATTTCAGACAGTTTCTGAAAATGGCTGGCCAGTTCTTCGATTGTCATAACGTCCTCCTTTATCAGGTACTGTTTTCAGACTTTCTCGGCGATAAAATAGCGCCGCTGGAACCAGAAGGCCACGTTGACCAGGCCGATCATCACCGGCACCTCCACCAGGGGGCCGATGACGGCGGCGAAGGCCGCTCCGGAGTTGAGTCCGAAAACGGCGATGGCGACGGCGATGGCCAGCTCGAAATTGTTGCTGGCGGCGGTGAAGGCCAGGGTGGTGGTCTTGCTGTAATCGGCGCCGACCTTCTTCCCCATGTAAAAGGATACCAGGAACATGACCACGAAGTAGACCAGCAGCGGAATGGCGATGCGCACCACATCCATGGGAATGGAGACGATCAGATCCCCCTTGAGGCTGAACATGAGAACGATGGTGAAGAGCAGGGCGATGAGGGTCAGCGGGCTGATCTTGGGCACCACCACCTGGTGATAACGCTCCCGCCCTATGGCTTTGACGCCGATGTAGCGGGTCAGGGCGCCGGCGAGAAAAGGGATGCCGAGGTAGATGAAGACGCTCTCGGCGATCTGGCCGATGGTGATGTCGATGACCGTCCCTTTCATCCCGAAAAGGGGCGGCAGCACGCTGATGAAGAACCAGGCGTAGACGCTGAAAAAAATTACCTGGAAGACGCTGTTGAAGGCGACCAGCCCGGCGGCGTATTCGGAATCCCCTTTGGCCAGTTCGTTCCAGACGATGACCATGGCGATGCAGCGCGCCAGGCCGATCATGATCAGGCCGACCATGTACTCGGGGTAATTGTGCAGAAAAATGATGGCGATGAAAAACATCAGCAGCGGACCGATCACCCAGTTCTGGATCAGGGAAAGGGCCAGCACCCGCTTGTTGCGGAAAACATCCGGCATCTCCTCGTAGCGGACCTTGGCGAAAGGAGGGTACATCATCAGGATCAGGCCGGCGGCGATGGGGATGTTGGTAGTGCCGACGGTGAAGAAGTTGATGAACTCCTTGGCGCCGGGGATCAGCCAGCCGGCGCCGACCCCGACCGCCATGGCGGCGAAAATCCACAGGGTCAGGTAGCGGTCAAGAAAAGAGAGCCCTTTTCCCACGCTTCGCTGCGTTGTCGGGCACAGAGGTTCGGTGGTCATCTTTTTCTCTCCTTGAATCATCATTTTATGTTGCCGACAAGGGCTTCCGGCAGGGTCTCGACGAAGTCCCGGATTTCATCCCGGACGCGGCGGTAATGGCCGAGAGCCTCTTCTTCACTCCTGGCCTCTTTCGCTAATTTAGGGGGATCGTCGAAACCGGCGTGAACCACCCGCGCCTTGCCCGGAAAGAAGGGGCAGGTCTCGTGAGCGTGGCCGCAGACGGTGACCACAAAGTCAAAAGGGATATGGAGAACCTCGTCGAGGGATTTGGAACGCTGGCCGGAGATGTCCACCCCGGCTTCCGCCATGACGCGGACCGCGATGGGATTGAGGCCAT
>JAAZDE010000006.1 GCA_012512925.1 Desulfuromonadaceae bacterium | reverse complement strand
CCCTTATAGCCATCTGCAGTTATTCGTGGCTCTACGGCACCTTGAAAATGGTTGTCGGGCAGCAACCCCGGCGCTCGGTAAAAAAGTTCCAGTGGCATTACGGAATCCGGATTGTCGCTCTGGGTCTGGTGCTTTTCTTGTTGGTCTTTTATGTCAAGGTCAATCCCATAGCCCTTTTTATCGGGCTGTCGGTGGTAGTCCTCAGCATTCTGATTGGAATCCTTCGATTCGCAATCCAAGCGGGGAGGTAAGCGGGCATGGTTCACCCCTTTCTAATTCTTGAATGGTTGGCCGAACAGGCAAATCTTCACCTTGGTCCCCATGTACTCTACGCATGGCTGGTCATGATCCTTCTGATTGGGGTGGGCTATTTCGCCACCCGGAAGATCACTGAGATCCCATCCGGACTGCAGAACTTCATGGAAGCCGTGGTGGAAATGCTGGAGAATTTCATGGAGGAAAATCTGGGGCCGAAAGGGAGAAGGTATTTCCCCCTGATCGGCACCCTGGCCCTCTTCATTCTCACCTGCAACCTCATCGCCCTGGTGCCCAGCGCCTTCCCTCCCACGGCCAACCCCAATACCAACGCCGCCATGGCCCTGACCGTTTTTGGCGCCACTCACTTCATCGGCTTCAGAGAGCACGGCATCGGCTACCTGAAACACTTTACCGGACCTATGCCGGTTCTGGCGCCCTTTCTTTTTGTCATCGAACTCATCGGTCATGTGGCCCGACCCCTGTCCCTGACCTTGCGTCTTTTCGGCAACATGTACGGCCACGAGATCGTGCTGATGATCTTCCTCATCATTCTGCCCATCCTGGGTCCCGTTCCGATGATGTTCCTGGGGTTGCTTGTGGCCTTCATTCAAACCTTTGTATTCACCCTGTTGTCAGTCATTTACATAGCTGGTGCGCTTGAAGAAGCTCATTGATAACGGCTTTAAGTCCTAATTATTTAGGATCTAACATCCAACGGAACAGAAAAGGAGAACAAGCATGGGTTATTTCACTTGGTGTATGATCGTAGCAGGTGTCGGCATGACGGTAGCGGCTGTCGGTTGCGGTATCAGCCAGAGTATGGGTATTGTGAGAGCCGTTGAAGGGATCGCCCGCAATCCCGGCGCCGGCGGTAAAATCATGACCACGATGCTGATCGGTCTGGCAATGATCGAATCCCTGGCGATCTATGTATTCGTTGTCGCCATGATCATCCTCTTCGCCAACCCCTTCACCGAGCACGTCATCAAAATGGCAGCCGGCCAATAAAGATAAGAAATCCTGTTCAATGAAAAAGCTCCGGTCTCTGGCCGGAGCTTTTTTTGTTCCCAAACAGGCGCTTTCTTTTCAACCTTCCCTGTCAGATCGTTCCATTGTCAAAGATCCTCTTCACGCGCCTTATCCTTTCCCTGTTCTCCACCTGCCTTCTCCATATTCCGATCGGGTGCATGAGATGATTTTCTGCTCCGGTTTTTACCCGCCAGCAGCCGGCCGGCGTTTTCATCCACGGAACGCAGGTGGAGATCCCTTTGAGGGAAAGGAATTTCAATCCCCTCCTCCTGGAAGCGCAGCGCTATGGTTGTACCCAGATCGCTTTTAACCCCAAGGCGGTTGTTGATTGAAGCAACCCATACCCGCAGTTCAAAATCGAGGGAACTCTCGCCGAAACCGATGAACAACGCCGAGGGAGGAGGATCGGTCAGTACCTCCGGATGACCTTTGCCAATCACCTCCAGAATTTGCATGACCTTGGCGATATCGGTACCGTAGGCCACCCGCACCGTTATGATGCAACGGGCAGTGTAACTGGACAGCGTCCAGTTGAAAACAGGCTCCGACACCAACTGGGAGTTGGGAACGATGATTTCTGAGCGGTCAAAGGTTTCGACAACGGTGGAGCGGAGACCGATGTGGCGAACCGTTCCCCACTCCCCCTGGAAGACCACCACATCGCCGATGGTAATCGGCCGTTCAAAAAGAAGGATCAGGCCGCTGACGAAATTGTTGACGATATT
>JAAZDE010000051.1 GCA_012512925.1 Desulfuromonadaceae bacterium | reverse complement strand
GTTCAAAATCGAGGGAACTCTCGCCGAAACCGATGAACAACGCCGAGGGAGGAGGATCGGTCAGTACCTCCGGATGACCTTTGCCAATCACCTCCAGAATTTGCATGACCTTGGCAATATCGGTACCGTAGGCCACCCTCACCGTTATGATGCAACGGGCAGTGTAACTGGACAGCGTCCAGTTGAAAACAGGCTCCGACACCAACTGGGAGTTGGGAACGATGATTTCCGAGCGGTCGAAGGTTTCGACAATGGTGGAACGGAGACCGATGTGGCGGACCGTTCCCCACTCCCCCTGGAAGACCACCACATCGCCGATGGTAATCGGCCGTTCAAAAAGAAGGATCAGGCCGCTGACGAAATTGTTGACGATATTCTGCAGACCGAAACCGATACCGATCCCGAAGGCGCCGGCCAAGACCGCGAAATTCTTCAGTTCGATGCCGAATGCCCCCATGGCCAACAGAAAACCGATCACCACCAGGGAGTAATGGAACAGCTTCTTGATCAGCTCCCGCTGCCCCCGTTCCATTTTCCGGGAAGGAAAAAACTCACGGTCAAGAAACATCTGAATGAGCGACGAAAGCAATATCGACAAATAGATAAAAAGTGCCGCCAGCAGGCCCATTTGCACCGAAATGTTGACCGTTCCAATGGATACCTTGAGATTCAAAATGCGGTTCCAGACGTCGCCAAGCGTATCGCTGGCTCCCCAGATACTCAGCAGATAGAGCCCCCCCATAACCACGAAAAACAACCGCACGAGCCACTTGAGGCGACGGGAAATTTCCCTCCGCAGACTTTCAAAGAAGGGTTTTTTGGGCAGGGGGAAATGCTCGAAAAAAAACCCGACACCGCCTTCAGCCAACAAAATGCTCATATAAGTGGAGATGAGGATAAATACGGACAATGCCGCGGAATACAGCAGCCATGCGGCAAAGGTTTCATAGCCGCCAAACTGGGCGACAAGAGCCAGCCCGGCGGTGGCCATGCCTAACCTCAGCAGCCAGGAGAAGAGATCCTGCCTTTTTTCCCGATCGGAAGACCGGCGGTGCAGAACCCACCAAAACCCCAGGCCGGCCAATACGGAAACAGCCGCCAGATAGACACGGAACAGGGGCTGGGGAAACGAAATGAAACGCAGCGTCATGGTCAGAATGGAAAAGCCCGCCAGAAAAAAAACCAGTACCACCTTGCTGCGTTCTTTCTGCAACAACGAAGAAACCAAAAACGATGCGGAGAAGGCCACCGTCATCCAGATCAACAAGCGCCACAGTGGCGGAGGCCCGGTATAGAGGAAGCTCAAGGAGGATACCGAGACAAAGCAGCCAGTCGCCCATGGATGCCTGCATATGAACTGCCATCCTTCCGCCTTTTCCAACCGCGGCCGGTTGTACAGAACCATGATTCCGATCAAAGGGGCCAGGAGGAGCTGCAACACCACGATCCACCCTTGACGGGAAAATATTCCCTCATCTACCTCCCTGAAGGTCGCATATCCCTTGCGAACATCCTCCCAAAGGGAAGCGTTCAGACTACCGTAAAATTCCTTGCTAAAAAAAGAAGGGGCATTTTTTATCAGGAGCTTCCCCCGCAGTCCGGCAAGGTTTTTCTGTATCCACTGGAGATGGATGTTGTTTTTGGCCATGAGATCGGCCACTTCTTTCTGTAAAGAAGCCAGCGGTCCGACCACCTCACGGCTCTTTTTCAGCACCCCGGCTATTTTTCCCTCGACCTCTTTAAAAGCCTCTCCGTAGGTGCCTTTGACCGGCATCTCAACCGTTTTTTTAAGGTTCGCCCAAAACTCTCTCCGCCCACCCCACTCTTTATTGATGCCATCCAGAACGGAAATATCCTCCGATATTTCCTCCAGCAACAGATTCAGATTTTTGTTCTGCCTTTCAACCATCTGCCGAAATGTCAGCAGGTTGTCATAGTTCAAGTTGGCTGCCTGTTGATTTTCCTGATCCTGGCGGTTCAATTCCTCCTGAGATTTTTTCAAGCGTATAAGCTGGTTTTCAAATGCGGATATCTCCCCTAAGGCTTCGATCTTCACCATTTCCGCGCTGGCAGCCGCTGAAACTTCCGCCAAACGGGGTACGATCTCAGCCATGCCGGGCAGATCCGCCTCCACCGGTGGCGGTTCACTGGTCTGATTCGGAACCGCTTCCTGGCCGAAAATGTTCCGAGGCCCTCCGCAAGGCTCCATGAGAAAAACCGCTATCAACAACAGACATTGGAAACTACGTCCTAAAAAAGACCGATCAAAAAAGGAATTCATCGTCTGACCTCAGGAAAAATCCCCGATCATTAAAAGGAATGGAGCAATCACTGTCCACATTGTAGCAGTTGAAGGGCGCTCACGGCAGCATCCATTTCTACCCCGGGTGGCCGTAATAAAAACAGATATCGGAAAGAGAACAAGCGTTGCAAAGAGGCTTTTTTTTGCGACAACAGGTTTTGCCATGTTCGACGATCAGGGCGTGGTATTCATTGAACAGGAAAGAATCATGAGGCAGATGGGCCAGGAACAGATCGCGGACCTCCCCGTATTTCTCTTTGCCATCAAGAATCCCGAGGCGGGAAAAAATTCTGACGGTATACGCATCGACAACAAAGGTAGGGAAATGCGCCGCATAAAGAAGGATGGAATCGGCGGTTTCCGGGCCGATTCCTTTCAACTCGAGCAGTTCCTTCCGGACATCGTCCAGGGGGCCGTCAAGCAGACGGACCAGGGAACCGCCATGCCTTTCCATCAGGTGGCGGGCGAATATCCGCAGCCGTTGGGCCTTCTGCCGGAAATAACCCGAAGGCTGAATCAAGCGCTCCACCTCTGCCAGGGGAAGATCGACAAGCATGGCCGGGGAAAGAGCCTGGGCCACTTCCAGATTACGGATGGCCTTCTCCACATTGCTCCATGCCGTATTCTGGGTCAGAATCGCTCCGACGATCACCTCGAAAGGGCTCTTTGCCGGCCACCAGTGGAGTTGTCCATAGACCTTCAAGAGCCGCTCATAAATACCCACAAGAGTTTTCCGCATGAAGCGATCCATTAAAAAAAAGTCGCCGGCAGCCCAGCTTTGGCCGAAAGCGTCAAAAGTGTCTGGCGGCCCGGGCCACCACCGCCACCTCCACCCCGGAGGCCCCTCCCCGCAAGAGCACCTGGCTGCATTCCCGCGCCGTGGCTCCGGTGGTCATGACATCGTCCACCAGCAACACCCTCAGCCCTTCGATCTTTTCTGCCAGGCCAAAAACCCCCTTCAGGTTGCGCAGCCTTTCCCGTTCCGACAACCCTTGTTGCGGCGGAGTGGGCCGAAGGCGCCGCAGCAGGGCGGAATTCACCGGCACCGCGAGATGCCGGCCGATCGTCTCCGCCAGCAACAGCGCCTGATTGTAGGTTCTCTCTTGCAGCCGCCGCCGATGAAGGGGAACCGGCAAAATCAGATCGAAAGGGCAAAACCGATGACGCTCGGCAACCTTCTCCGCTACCAGTCGGCCAAGGGGGCGGCCGAGATGGAATTTGTCACGGTACTTGAATGTTTGGACAGCCTCTTTGAGCAGCCCCTCGTAGATACCAAATGAGGTCACTGAACTGAAAGGGGGCGGATTGGTAATGCAAGCCCCGCAGTAATGATCGCTTTCCTGAGGACCGACGAAAGGCAGGGCGCAGAGCGTACAAAAGGGAGAAACCAAGGGAGAAAAATCTGCCAGACAGTTGCGGCAAAAGGAAACTCCTGCGACATCGACCGATCCCTTTCCACATAACGGACAGACGGGAGGAAAGATAAAATCGACCAGCCCGGATAGCTCTTTTTTGAGAGCCCGAAACAGCTTCACGCCCTCCTCGACCTCGTCGGATGTCAGGGAAGCAACAGAGAGACGCCGCTCATCTCAGCCGGTTTTTCCAAGTCGAGAAGTTGCAGCATGGTGGGGGCGATATCGGCCAGCCGGCCATGACGAAGCCGACTACCGCGGCGGGCCGGATCGACGATTATGAGAGGCACCGGATTGGCGGTGTGAGCGGTGTGCGGCTCCCCCCGTTCATCGCGCATCCGCTCGACATTGCCGTGATCCGAAGTCACCAGAAGACTGCCCCCCGCCGCCAGAACGGCGGGCACCAACTCGCCGACGCAGGCGTCCACGGTCTTCACCGCCTCCAGGGCGGCGGAGAAAACGCCAGTGTGCCCGACCATATCGAGATTGGCGTAGTTGACGATAATCACGTCGTAGATTCCAGAACCAATTCTCCGGAGAACCTCCTCGGTCAGTTCCCCGGCGCTCATGGCCGGCTTCAGATCATAGGTGGGCACTTCCTTGGGGGAGGGGATGAGAAGGCGCTCCTCACCCGCAAAAGGCTGCTCATTGCCACCGTTGAAAAAAAAGGTGACATGGGCGTATTTTTCGGTTTCAGCGGCGCGAAGCTGACGAAGTCCGGCCCGTGACAAAACCTGGCCGAGAATATTTTCCAGGGATTGAGGAGGGAAGGCAACCGGCAGGTTGAAGGTTTCGTCGTATTCGGTAAGACAGACATAGCCGGCCAGCCGCGGGGTCTTGCGGCGCACGAAACCGTCAAAAGAAGGATCAGTGAAGGCTCGGGTGATCTCCCTGGCGCGGTCGGCGCGAAAGTTGAAAAAAAGAACACCGTCGCCGTCGTCTATAAAATTGTCCCGATTTTCTCCGGCCACCACCAGGGGTTCGATGAATTCGTCGGTCTGTCCGGCGGCGTAGGACTCTTTGATCCCTTGGAGGGGCGATGAAACGGCGCGCCCCTCACCCTCGGTCAAGGCCCGGTAAGCCTTTTCAACCCGTTGCCAACGCTTGTCCCGATCCATGGCGTAGAACCGTCCCATGACCGTGGCAATCCGTCCGCGCCCGAGGCCGGCCAGGAAATCCTCCACGGCGGCAAGATAGTCGCTCCCGCTGCTCGGCGGCGTGTCGCGGCCATCCATGAAGGCATGAATGCGGATCTCCTCAATTCCCTGATCTTTGGCCAATTGAAGCAGAGCGAACAGGTGGTCGATGTGGGAATGGACCCCGCCATCGGAAAGGAGCCCCATCAGATGGAGTTTGCCCTCGCTTTTCCGGAGATCGCTAAAAAGCCGGGCAAAGGCAGGCTTGCTGTACAATTCTCCGTTGCGGATGCTGAGATTGATGCGGGTCAGATCCTGATAGACGATGCGGCCGGCACCGATATTGAGATGCCCGACCTCGGAGTTTCCCATCTGCCCTTCCGGCAGGCCCACGGCTGTGCCGGAAGCCTCCAGAAGAGTATGGGGGTAGTCACGGGACAAAGCATCGAGATGGGGGGTAGGAGCCCTCCAGACAGCATTGAACTCTCCAGGAACGTCAATACCCCAGCCATCGAGAATCAGCAGGACAAGGGGAGATCTGGCACCGTTTTTCATTCCTGCTGCTGCCCGAAATCGATTTTAGGCACCTCCACCGAGGTGGCAACGTTCTGGAAAACTTTCTTGTTGGTCAAGGAATAACTACCCCAGGAACCACATTCGGGACAGCGACTCTTCCAGGCCGAAGATAGAGCGCCGCATTTGTCGCAATGATAGCCGAGACCCACATCCTGATTCAGACCGAGAGCCTTCTGGAATTCATTGTTGGATTCATCGATCCGTTCCCGGCGACGGAAGGCTTCGGCCAGGAGCAGGTGAAGCTGAGGAAGCTCCACGCCGGCGTTCTCGACAGTGGAAAGTTGTTCAATGGCCTCTTCTACCATCTCCAGACGTAAGCAGAGCTTGCCGTAAAAAAAGTTCAACAGAAGATCCTGCCCCTTCGCCGCCAGGGTGGAACGATAAAATGTGAGCAGGGTCGAGGGATCTTCCTTCTCCAGGTAAAGATCCTCGAGCCGGGTCAGGAAAACACTTTTGCCGGTCGCCTTGTATCCCTCCTGCCAGACCTCGGCGGCCTCCTTGGTTTTTCCCTGAGCTTTGTAGGCATCCCCCAGGGCGATCCGGGCGGGGGTGAAGTCGGGAGCCTGTTTGATGATGTCACTCAGTTCCTTCCGTTCTGCCTTGCCGTCCTGGAAACCGCTCTTTTCCAGATTCCGCCAAGCCAGTTCATAGCGAAGCGCCAGTTGCCGTTTCCGTTCCTCATCCTGGTGCGCCCCTGCGACCACCTTGAGCAGACGCTTCTGCTGTTCAAGGGCCTTTTCCCACAGTCCCTGCTTGACAAAGAAATCGCGAAACCGCTCCAGGGCGGTGCGGTTGCCGCTTTCAACGCTGAGAATCTCCTGGTAGATCTTTTCCGCCTCGTCGTTCTCTCCCAGGGCCTCGTTGGCCGACGCCAGCTTCAACAAAACCTCGAGGCAGCGGGGCTCGCTCTCTCTGGCGGGGGTCAACACATCGACAGCTTCCTGAAATTTACCCTTGCGGATGTGGACATCGCTCAGGGCAAGGCGTATATCCACCCGCGAGGTATCCCGACCAAGGGCCTTTTCAAGGATCTTCTGCGCCTCGTCGGGCTCTCCGGAAAGACATTTATTGACCCCCTGGCGATAGAGTTTATTGGTCTCCTGATCCTTTTTCTCCTTCTTTTTCCGCTGTAATTGGGCCAGTTGGTGGCTGGTCGAAAAAACGAAGTGGATCACCAGGCCGAGGGCCAGTCCCAAAAGGATGCTCCCCACCAGCAACAGCGCGGTGGAAACATCTATGGAATGGTCCCAGAAATAGAGGAGAGTAATGGTTCCCGGATTGAGATGGGAAAAGAAGATATAGAGGGTCAGAAGACAGATGACGGTTAACAAGACGGCGATCAGCATAACGATTTCCTCCTGGGATATTGCCCCGCAAAATCGATTCGAATTACAAAAAACTCAACGCCTGCCCGATAAGCGCCCTTCCCACCGGACTGGAGAAATAGAGAACGGGACGGTCACTGTTTTTCCCTGCCAAGGCACCTCAGCCGTTGTGATAGGGTTCATTCCTGATGATGGTAAAACCGCGATAAAGCTGTTCCAGCAAAAGAAGTCGGACCATCTGATGGGGGAGGGTCAGGGACGAAAGGGACAGCAACAGATCGGCACGCGCCCTGACCGCGTTACTCAACCCGTAAGCGCCGCCTATGACGAAATCGATTTCGGATGTTCCCGTCACCATTTTTGCCGCCAGAAAATCGGCCAGGCCCTCGGAGGTCAAATTACCTCCCCGCTGGTCGAGAATTACCGCAAAGGCCTGTTGAGGAATTTTCCCGAGAATGGCCTCACCCTCTCTGTCCTTGGTCTGACGACTGTCCCCTTTCCTGGTTGCGCCCTCCTTCAATTCCACAATCTCACAGGCAAGATACCGCCTCACCCTGGCCAGATATTCCTCAACTCCTTCCTTGAAAAAGGAAGCGGAGAGTTTGCCGACGCAGACAATCCGCAGTTTCACTGCCGTCCGACAGTCTCTTCCCGCCGGATATCGCCGACCGGAAAAGAAAGTTCCGAGGCCTCGTTCCACATCCCTTCCAGGTCGTAGAAATCGCGCACCGGTTGCTGAAAGACATGAACCATGACATCGCCGTAATCGATCAGCACCCAACGGCCCTCCCGCATCCCTTCAACAGCCAGAGGAGAGGTCTCTTCGTTGCCCTTCAACCCGAGACGCACCGATTCGGCGATCGCCTGCACCTGTCTGTCGGAATTTCCGGAAACAAATACCAGATAATCTGCCAGATCGGACAGCGGGCTGATTTCCAGGATACGAATATTGTACCCTTTTTTCTCCAAGGCGTAGTGGGCGCAGCGTCTGGCCCGTTCTTTTGAATCCAAATTTTTATTCCTTTGCTGAATTTCAGGAAGATGAAAAATTCACCTTCCTGGCGCATAAAGTCCGTGAGTGTGGATATATTCCGTCACCTGGTCCGGAACCAGATAGCGGATGGAACGATTCCGCGCAAGCAGCCGCCGAATCTGCCTCGAAGCAATATCCAACATGCTTTCCTTTAGAAAAATCAGTGTGTTACCCGATCTATGGCGAAGCATTCGAGGCGCCTCATCATAACAGAACTGGGGCTGTATCGCAGTTGGCAGAAACTCATGGGGAGAAGATTCGGGACCATAGCCGGGGCGCCCCACCACAACAAAATGGGCCAGTTCAAAAAGACGGGGATAATCTTTCCAGGTGTGGATTTCACGGTAGGAATCCATGCCAATGATAAAAAAGAACTCCCCTTCAGGATTATCCTCGCGCAGCAGGGTCAACGTGTCGACAGAATAGCTTTTGCCGCTCCTTCGCCCTTCCATATCGGTGACCGTGAAGGCTGGATTGTCCATAACGGCAAGGCGGGTCATGGCGCAGCGATGGTGGAACGAAACAGAGCCGACCATCTTTTTATGGGGAGGAGCGGCGGCCGGAATGAAAAGGATCTGGTCGAGAGCACAGGACTCCCTCACCTCTTCGGCGATACGCAGGTGGGCGATATGAATCGGGTTGAAGGTTCCGCCGAGAAGGCCGATTCTCATAGCTGATAGCTCCGCCAAAATCGATGCGTTATCAGCATTGCCAAAAGCTCCAGATGCCAGACGGACAAAGCTTGAAAAATGACGCGTACCAAAAAGTGGGCCCCATGACGAAAAAAGAGGCTCACGCCTTGGATGGACTTTCGGCGAAGCTGTCGAGATCAGGTGCGGATCTGCCCCTCTCCAAAAATGACAAACTTCCGGGTGGTCAGATCCTCCAGCCCCATCGGGCCGAAGGAGTGGAGTTTGGTAGTCGAGATGCCGATTTCGGCCCCCAGACCCATCTGATTGCCATCGGAGAATCGCGATGAGGCGTTGACCATGACCACGCTGGAGTTGACCTCTTTCAGAAACCGCTGGGCATTGAAATAGTCCCGGGTGACGATGACCTCGGTATGGTCGGAGCCGTAGCGCTGGATGTGCTCGATGGCCTGCCCGATGCCGTCCACCACCCGCACCGCCAGGATCAGGTCGAGATACTCAGCCCCCCAGTCCTCCTCGGCGGCGGCCTTGATCCCAGGCAGAATCTGCCGGCTCAGGGGGCAGCCGCGCAGTTCGACGCCATATTGTGCAAAAGTTTCGGCCATGCGTGGAAGAAAAGCGGCGGCGCAGTCCTTGTGGACCAGCAGGGTCTCCATGGCATTGCAGACACCGGGCCGTTGAACCTTGGCATTGACACAGATGGTTTCCGCCATGTCCAGATCGGCACCGGCATCGACGAAAGTATGACAGACCCCCTTGTAGTGTTTGATGACC
>JAAZDE010000050.1 GCA_012512925.1 Desulfuromonadaceae bacterium | reverse complement strand
TTTCCACCAGGGCCGAGAGCCGTTTCGAAAACCAGGGGAAAAAGGGATTTTTCTGGGGGTGTTCGGCCGCCTGCAGCAGATCGCCGCTGCTCATTGGCGACAGGCAGTCGTCCTCATAGTTGGCCAGGGTCATGGTCGAGCCGCAGTCCCTCCCTGCCAGAGCCAGCACCCGGCCGATATCCAACACCGCCCGTTTGTAACGGTCCACGTTGGCATAAAGGGAAATGTTTCGGAGATCCTTCAGATCGCTCTCCACATTGCGGCAGGCCCTCTTGGACCAGGTGTCGCTCCCTTGCCGGGGGGCGGTCAAGAGCTGAAGCAATCCCTCCAGGTTGGCATCCAGGAGGGTGCAGGGATAGTGGTGTTTGGCCAAGGCCCCGGCGAGCTTGGCGATTCCTGCCGGGGGTTCACAGGGCTTGGCGATGGGAGGGTGGATCAGCAGCAGCATCGGAAAAAATCAACTCCGGGAGAAGTGCGTCGTTGGCGGCCGGTCGGGATAAATTATTGCGATACCTGTGGAAAAGTATATTCTTATGCCAATATTGCCAAAGTCCGCTCAGTATAAATCTTCTTGCGGAGGATATCCACAAGGGGTGGCCACAAGGGGCCAGAAGTGGCCTAACAATGAAGCGGAGAAAAGTTTGCTTCTATAAAAAATTTGCATTTTTCGCGGGGGGGACATGACTAAAAAAGCTTTGCTGATATTGACCGATGGTTTTGAAGAGGTGGAGGCGATTACTCCTGTCGACCTGCTGCGCCGGGCCGGCATCGATCTGGTTACGGCCGGGCTGAAAAAAGATTGGGTCCAGGGACGGCAGGGGGTTACCGTCAAGGCAGACACCGTGCTCAATCGAGTGATCGGCCTCTTCGATGCGCTCATTCTGCCTGGCGGCCCGGGCCATAAGGCTTTGATGGAGTCGGACAAGGTCTTGAAACTGACCCGGGATTATTTCCGGGACGGGATTCTGTGCTGCGCCATCTGCGCCGCCCCCAAGGTTTTCGCCGCCGCCGGAATTCTCGATGGAAAAAGATTCACCTGCTATCCCGGCTCGCTCGATGATTTTTCCCTCGGTGAATATGTCGAGAAAGAGGTGGTGCGGGATGGGCATATCATCACCAGTGCCGGTCCCGGCACGGCGGTTCCCTTTTCCCTGGCCATCGTCGAAGCGCTTCTCGGGGAAGCCAAATCCTCCGAAGTGAAAGGGCAGATACTTTTCAGGGAATGAAAGGAGCCGAAGATCTTTATCGTACACCCCGAAAGACGTCACGCAAACCCCGATGGATGGCCCCCCAACGGGAGCCCCGGCCTTTTTCTCAGTCTCAGGAACCCCCTATTGCTCTTCAATCCCGGACAGGTTTCGATGAGTTTTGCCGGTTGTCTTTCATGCCGTTTCGGTGAGGTTGGGAGATGACCCTGCTGCTTCCCCTGATTGCCGTCGTCGTCGGCTTGGCGCTGTTGATCTGGAGCGCCGACCGTTTTGTGGCAGGAGCCTCCGCCGTGGCCTATCACGCCGGGATGTCGCCTTTGCTGATTGGCATGGTGATTGTCGGATTCGGCACCTCGGCGCCGGAGATGGTGGTTTCCGCTTTTTCGGCCGCGCAGGGGAATCCCGGACTGGCCCTGGGCAACGCCTACGGGTCCAATATCACCAACATCGCCCTGATTCTGGGAGCGGCGGCGCTGATCCGGCCGATGGCGGTCCCTGCTCACGTTTTGAAAAGGGAACTGGCGGTTCTGTGCCTGGTGACCCTGCTGGCGGCTTTCCAACTGTGGGACGGTTTCCTGTCCCGGGCCGACGCCTGGGTGCTTCTGGCGGTATTCGCTTTTCTGATGCTGTGGGCGATCCTGCCGGTGCTCAGCCAATCCCGCCGCAGACTCGTCCAGGAGGTCCAGAAAGAGATTCAGATCAGCCACATGCCTTTAAGGCAGGCGCTGCTTTATTTGACGATTGGCATTGTCGTGTTGGCCGGCAGTTCACGTCTGCTGGTGTGGGGTGCCGTCAGAATCGCCGAGGGATTCGGCATCAGCGACCTGATCATCGGCCTGACCATCGTGGCCGTTGGCACATCTCTTCCGGAACTGGCTTCTTCCGTGATGGCGGCCCGCCACGGGGAGCACGATATCGCTCTGGGAAATGTGCTGGGCTCCAACCTTTTCAATACCTTGGCGGTGGTGGGTATCGCTGGCGCCATCCATCCCCTGGAAGTAGCTCCCGAGGTTCTGACCCGTGACTGCCTGGTCATGGGGGTATTGACCTTTTCCCTCATTTTTCTCGGCCATGGAAGGAAATCGCCGGGGCAGATCGGCAGGGGCAAGGGAGTGCTCCTTCTTGCCGCCTATCTGGCCTACAATGGGCTGCTGATCTGGTCCGTGCTGCGCGGCTAGGAGGATTTCTCCGTTAAAGTTTTTTTCGGCTTGTTTTTGCCGTCTTTTACCTCCGCAAGGCTTATTCGACATCCCTTTTATTGATCAAACCACGGTTGACACAGTCTTCGGCCGCTTCCCTGGCGACGCCGATCTTGAACTCGCCGTTGCTCTTGCCGGCTAGAAACCAGGCAAACTGGCGGGCTCGGGGAGAAGGGTTGTGACGCAATTCCAGATCATCGTTCAGCAAAACGGCGGTGAGCAGGGCATGAGGGGTGAGGATGAGCTGAGTGCGGTATGCCACCGGCAGAATTTCCTCCCCCGGGGAAAAGGTCTTGCTGCAATGGGGACAGATCCTGTCGCCGGTGCGCTTGCCGAAAACCAGTTCGTAGTTCAGTTTCCCTTCATGGGGGCAGGTGGCCTGCCGTTCCTGGGTAATCTGGTAGTTCATGATGATGGATGAGGCGCTCATGGAAATCTCCTGTGGTTTTCATTGGATTGGTGGGCGGACCAAACTAATAAAGGGCCGCAGAATTGTCAAGAAGGATGACGGTTCAGGGGGTGAAGCCGGGAGGCAGTTCCGAGGGATTTTCTTCTCCGCTTGGATAGCCGGCATCGGTGTCGGCATGAAGGCGGATGTCCAGTCCCGTTTCGATTCCCTTCTGGCGATGGCGGTTTTCGTTCAGCCGCACGGCTCCTTCGGGAATGACGACGATGGCCCTTTCCCCTGTCACCGGGCACTCATGTTCGCAGTAGCCGCAACCGCTGCAGCGGCTGGCGATCACCTCGGGAACCGGATTGGAGATGCCGGGAACCCGCACCAGAACAATGGCGTCAAAAGGACAGACCTCGTCGCAGACCAGACAGGCCCGCTCTTCCAGCCAGGCGATGCAGCGCCGTCTGCGGATGTGGGCGGTGCCGGGACGCGCCCAGATCTTTTCCTCCGGAGCCAGGGGGAGGATGGCCGATGTGGGGCAGACCTGGCCGCAGCGGGAGCAGTCGGTCCGGCAGGGGCCGACCACGGGGGTCAGCAGCGGGGTGAGCAGGGCTTTCCAGTTGCGGTTCAGATCACTGGGCTGCAGGGTGTTGGTAGGGCACGCCGCCATGCAGGCGCCGCAGGCGATACAGCGCCGCAGAAAATCAGGCTCGGGGCGGGCGCCGGGGGGGCGGACCAGAGGAGGGGCCGAAATCGCCGAACCCCAGGAGGTGGACAGCAGGGCGCCACCGGCCGCCAGGGTAACCCCGCCGAGCAGCAGGGTTCTCCTGGCCGGGTCGGGGAGTGGCGACTCAGCAGGTTTGCCGGCCGAGAAAGAGAAACGGATCGCATTCACCGGGCAGGCTCCGACGCATTTGCGGCAGGTGATGCATTCGCCGTGGCGGGTGATGCGGGGATTTTTGCCAATGGCTTCCGTGGGACAGTTTTCCCGGCAGAGTCCGCAGTCGATGCACGATTCCGACACCTCCCGTTTCAGCGCCGGTCGCCAGGCGGCGAAGGAAAAGAGGGCTCCCGCCGGGCACAGCGCCCGGCACCAGAAACGGGGCGCGATCAGGGAGCCCACTATCGGCGCCAGAGTCAGAATCAGCAGGGAGAACGAGAGGTGGTAGAAGGGGGTGCGGATCTGGGCAAAGGTCAGCCAGCCCCAGTTCCAGTGATCGCCGAGAGGACGCAGGAAATTGACCCCATAGGCTGCCCCCAGTCGCAAAACCGGTTCCCCCAGCAGGGCCAAAAGGCGTGTAGAGATGGCCAGGGGGGCGAAGGCAAATAGGAGGGAAAGCCCCCCGCAGGCAGCTCCGAAAAGGAGCACGAAAAAGAATATTCTCACCCGCGGAAGTCCGGGCAGGGATCGTTTTCCCCTTCCGAAGGGATGATCGGCGAGATCGATGCAGGCTCCCAAAGGGCAGACATGGCCACAGAAGACACGGCCGAAGATGAGGGTGAGAGCCAGTACCAGAAGGCCCCCGGCCATTCCCGTAAAGATGGCGCGGGCGGCCAGAGCGGTGCCCAGGGAGGCCGCCGGGTCGAGGGCGATGAACCAGGGCAGAAGATACTGATCCGCGGCCAGAGATCCGGCTGCCACGATCAGGTAGAAGAAAAACAGGAAGGCCAGGAACTGGCAGATTCTTTGGCGGCGCATCACTTGCCGGCGGTCAGGCCTTGCCCTCCGCCACCGTTAGGTTGGCGATATCCATCCTTCCCAGTTTCCGCTCATGGGCGAGGCGGATGTGGCGTACCTGGGAGGCGTTTATCTGTTGCCCGTACCAGGTGAACCGCTCCACGGCAAAAGCGTCGGCGGCCACCATGTCCCGGGAAGCGATGACGGTCCGCGGCTGCAGGACCAGACCCGGTCCGCCCGGGCCGTGGCTGCTCAGCACGCGGGTGGCGTCGATCACCACCAGATGGGGTTTGAGCAGTGAGGCGAGATCGACGATGGCCAAATCGAGATCGTGGTCGCGGTGCATGGTGCGGCGGTTCAGGATCAGCCCCATCATTCCCTTCATGGAAAGGCTGACACCGGTGCTGCCGTGGGACTTGGCCACCGGAACCGAGATCAGCACGTCGGCCTTGAGAACCTCGTTCATGACATCGGTCTCTTTGAGTGTTTCTCCGCCGGTAATGGTGGTGAGAGAAAAGAGGCTGCGATTTTCCACGGCGTGGACGATATCCTCCCCATCCAACCGGCAGGCCTCCTTGATCCCCTCGATGCACCGTTCGGCGGGACCCAAGGGGTTGTCGAGGACACTGACCCAACTCGCGCCCGCTTCACGACACAGGGCGACCATTTCCCGCACCACTTCAGGGTGGGTGTTGGAAGCCCGCTCAGGGGGCCCGGCAAAACTCATGTTGGGCTTGATCACCACCCGATTGCCCCGCTTGACAAACTGGCCGATTCCTCCCATCAGGCGGATCGCTTCACGGGTGGCCGGCCCCGGCTCGCCGACGGCGAAAGCGACATCGGGCGTGGCACCCCAGGCTTTTCCGGCCAAGGGGATGCCGCTGAGGGTGGCCGTGGCGAGGCACAGACCGCCGGCCTGGCAGGCCAGGAACTGGCGCCGGTTCATGGTCGGCCCTGGTATCCAGGGGGTGTTTTTTTTGTCCATAAAGGCCTCTGAAAGTTTTTTGCGGGGCCGGACTCCTGTGTCCGGCCCAAAAATAGTGTTGAATTATCTTCAGATAACGATTCAATGGTTTAAATTTTACCATCAAATGGCTATCGGCTCCTAGATTCTTTGCTATTGAAATAATCATTTAAGGTTTTATTTTAGGAGGTGAAGCTTGAAGAATTCTGTCTTTCCCCTGGGTTTTTGCCAGGGGAATCATAAATTAAGCCGAGGCATTTCGATGACGGAATTGGAACTGATCGGCGGGGGTCGGCATCTTCCGGCGCGGATTCCTGATCTGGTGCTCTATTTCGGTGGCGGGGCGTGGCGCATCGAGCGGGCCTCTGCCCATCTGGAGAAATTTCTTGGTCGTCAGAGCCGGGACCGGGCCGTTGACGATCTTTTTTCCGAGTCGTCTCCGTCCCTTTCGGATCTGGCCGAGGAGGTGGCCGCTCACGGGGAGGTTCTGCACCATATCCGTGTCAGCCTGAAAGTGGGGTCATGGCAGTCCCTGGTGGTCGCCGAGGTCCATCCACTGCGGCAGGAGGGGGGCAGGGACCGGCTCCGCATCCAGTTTTTTTTCAGGGAGGCCACCCCCTCGGAGATTGATTCGCCGCGGGTTTTTCACGGCATGATCGGAGTCAGCCCTCCGATCCTGGAGATTTTCCGCCGCATTGAACTCTACGGTCCCTCCGATGCCTCCGTCGTGATCACCGGGGAAACCGGCACCGGCAAGGAACTGGTGGCCAGGGCGCTTCACGAGGAAAGCCCTCGCTCCGGTTGTTCTTTCGTGGCCGTCAACTGTTCGGCAATTTCCAAGGAGCTCCTCGAGTCGGAGTTGTTCGGTCACGAAAAAGGTTCCTTCACCGGTGCCCTGCGTACCCATCGGGGGCGTTTCGAGCGCGCCGACGGCGGCACCCTTTTTCTCGACGAGATCGGCGATATGCCCTTCGGCACCCAGGTCAAACTGTTGCGGGTACTGGAGAACCGCACCATCGAGAGGGTCGGTTCCGAGCGGGAAATCCCCGTCGACGTGCGCGTCGTCTGCGCCACCAACGTGCCCCTCGAAAGGGCCGTGGCCGAGGGGCGTTTCCGGGCCGACCTCTACCATCGCCTGGCGGTGCTGCGTCTTCATCTTCCTCCCCTTCGGGAACGCCTCGAAGATCTCCCTTTCCTGGTCGATTTCTTTCTTTCGATTCTCAACCGCAAATACCGTCGTCAGGTGAAACGGCTGACTCCGGAGGCGGTGAATTTCCTGCGCTCCTATCTGTGGCCGGGAAATATCCGCGAACTGCGCAACATTCTGGAAAGGGTGGTGGTGGAAACGGAAGGGGAGGTTATCGGCGCCCGGGCCTTTCGGGAGTGGACCCTGGAGAGGCAGTACCTGAGTCCCGACCGCTGGGAGGAGGTGCATGCCTCCCCCGCTGCGCATACCGCCATTATCACCCCCTATCCGTCGCCTTCCGGGCGGATGCTTTTGGACTCCAATCACAGCAAAGCCGCTTCGTCCACGGCACCTTTTGCCTCTCAATCCGCATCTGCCACCGAACTCGATCCCGACCAGATTCGCCGCGCCTACCGCGAATCGGGGGGCAATATCTCCCAGGCCGCGCGCCGGCTTGGTATCCATCGGGCCACCTTCTACCGCCATCTCAAAAAACTGGGTCTGGACAGGAAAGACCTCAACCGTTGAGTTGATTCCCTCCCTTCAAGTTGTCCCGCAGCCGACCTGACAGCACCGCCCAAAACTATTGTTGCGACGTCGCAGCTGTCGCAGTGCGACATTCATGCGATGTCGCAAGTTATTTTCTGATTTTCTGGAAGCCTTATAACATATTGAAAAAATTGTATTTTAGGTCGATTTCATGTTTGGCACGAAGGTTGGATTCATAGGATGGCAAAGATCATCGATCACCCAACTGAACCGAAGGAGAGAGAATATGAGACATTGGGACCTTTTTTCAGAAATGGACAACATGAAAAGGGAAATGGACGACATTTTCAGGAGAATGGATTACGGCAGGAGGTCTTTCGACCGTCCGTTCTTCCCCGAGCTGGGCTACGGCGACATCCCCAGAATCAACATCGCCCAGGATGCCGAAAATGTCTATCTGAGCGCTCTGCTCCCCGGCGTCAAGGCGGAAGATCTGGAGATGAACGTATTGAAGAACACCCTGACCCTGACCGGCGAGCGCAAAGACGTAGCGGCGGAAGGTGCCAAAAAGGTCTTTCATCGCAAGGAGCGGGGTGCCGGCAAATTCCTGCGCACCATCGAGCTTCCCTATGAGGTGGATGCCGCTGAAGCAGTCGCCGAATTGAAGAACGGAATTCTCTTGGTCACCCTTCCCAAATCCGAGGAGGCCAAGCCGAAAAGGGTTCTGCTCAAGGCCTGATGCGGACCGGCTGTTCAAGTAAACCAACTTTTCACTCAAGGAGATGACATATGAATGGAAAAGAAATTGCCAACCGCGAAGCGGGAGAAATGACCAAAGCTGAAGAAACCCGTAATCAGAAAAACTTCATCGTTCCTCCCGTGGACATAGTGGAGGATGAAGAAGGTCTGGTTCTGGTCGCCGATATGCCCGGGGTGGAAAAGGAGGGAATCTCCATCGACATCGAAAATGATATACTGACCATCAAGGGTCATGTCACCGAGCCGTTCCGCGGCAAGGGAGAGACAATTCTCCAGGAGTACGGGACCAGGGATTATCACCGCCGTTTCCAGCTTCTGGAGGGGATCAATCAGGAGCGGGCCCATGCCGAATACAACGATGGCGTGCTGGTTCTCCGGCTGCCCAAGGCCGAAGCGGCCAAGCCGCGACAGATCAAAATTGAATCAAGGAACTGATTACCCGTTGGTGAGCCATCATGAAGCCCGGAGGAAGCCTTCTCCGGGCTTCATGGCATGAACAGGAAGGAGCCGATTCGCATGAATATCAATAAAATGACCGAAAAAACCCAGGAAGCGCTGCAGGCGGCGCAGAATCTCGCCATCAAGTCCGGCCATGTCGAGGTAGATACCGAGCACCTGCTGGCTGCCCTCCTGGAACAGCAGGGAGGACTGGTTCCCCGTCTTCTCGACAAGATCGGAACTCCCGCCAAGGCTCTTTCCGAAGCGGTTCACAGGGAACTGGCCAAGCGCCCTTCGGTTTCGGGACCGGGAGCGGAGGCGGGACGGGTCTATATCACCCAGAGGTTGAGCAAACTTCTGGTGAGAGCCGAGGAGGAGGCAGCCCACCTTAAGGATGAGTACATCAGCGTCGAGCATGTTTTGCTGGCGTTCTGCGATGAGGGGGAAAATACTTCCAGCGGCCGCCTTTTCCGTCAGTTCAATATCCGCAAGGACCGGCTTCTAGAGGTTCTGGCCCAGGTACGGGGGCACCAGCGGGTGACCAGCCCCGACCCCGAGGGGACTTACGAAGCCCTGGAAAAATACGGTCGGGATCTGGTGCAGGAAGTGAAGAAGGGAAAACTGGATCCGGTCATCGGCAGGGACGACGAGATCCGTCGGGTGGTCCGCATCCTGTCTCGCAAAACCAAGAACAACCCGGTTCTCATCGGCGAACCGGGGGTCGGCAAGACCGCAGTGGTGGAAGGCCTGGCCCACCGCATCGTGCGCGGCGACGTTCCCGAGGGCTTAAAGAACAAGACCCTCTTCGCTCTCGACATGGGGGCGCTGATCGCCGGCGCCAAATACCGCGGGGAATTCGAGGAGCGTCTCAAGGCCGTGCTCAACGAAATCAAGGAGAGCGAAGGGCGGATTCTTCTTTTTATCGATGAGTTGCATACCATCGTCGGCGCCGGCAAGGCGGAAGGGGCGATGGATGCCGGCAACATGCTCAAGCCGATGCTGGCCCGCGGCGAGTTGCACTGCATCGGGGCCACCACCCTGGACGAATACCGCAAGTACATCGAAAAGGATGCGGCCCTGGAGCGGCGTTTCCAGCCGGTGCTGGTGGACGAGCCCGATGTGGAGGACACCATCAGCATCCTGCGCGGTCTGAAGGAGCGTTTCGAGGTTCATCATGGTGTCCGCATCCAGGACAACGCCCTGGTGGCGGCGGCCACCTTGAGCCATCGCTACATCACCGACAGGTTTCTTCCCGACAAGGCCATCGACCTGGTGGATGAGGCCTGCGCCATGATCCGCACCGAAATCGACTCGCTGCCGGCCGAACTCGACGCCGTCACCCGGCGGGTCATGCAGCTCGAGATCGAGGAAGCGGCGCTGACCAAGGAGAAGGACGCCGCCAGCCGGGAGCGGTTGGCGGTTCTGCGCAAAGAGTTGGCGGAGCAGAAACATGAGGCCGACCGGCTGCGGGCACAGTGGAGCAATGAAAAAGAGGAGATCGGCAAGGTTCAGAAGATCCGCGAGGAGATCGAAAAGGTCAACCAGCAGATCGCCCTGGCTGAACGGAACGCCGATCTGAACCAGGCGGCGGAACTGAAATACGGCCGCCTTCCGGAGCTGGAAAAGGAACTGAAGGCCTACGAGGAGCGTACCGGTGAAAGCCGTGAAGACACCAAACTGCTGCGCGAGGAGGTGGCCGAGGAGGAAATCGCCGACATCGTTTCCCGCTGGACCGGCATTCCCGTCACCCGCTTGGTGGAAGGGGAGCGGGAGAAGCTGCTCAAGCTCGACAAAGTGCTTCATCAGCGGGTCGTTGGCCAGGAAGAAGCGGTGCAGCTTGTGGCCGACGCCATCATCCGCGCCCGTTCCGGCATCAAGGACCCGCGCCGTCCCATCGGCTCCTTTATCTTTCTGGGACCGACCGGCGTCGGCAAGACCGAACTGGCCAAGAGCCTGGCGGAGACCCTTTTCGACAGCGAGGAGCACATGGTCCGCATCGACATGTCCGAGTATATGGAAAAACATACCGTCAGCCGTCTGCTGGGGGCCCCTCCCGGATATGTGGGCTATGAGGAAGGGGGGCAGCTGACCGAGGCGGTGCGTCGCAAACCCTATTCGGTGATCCTCTTCGACGAAATCGAAAAGGCCCACAACGATGTCTTCAACGTCCTGTTGCAGATTTTGGACGACGGCCGGGTCACTGACGCCCAGGGGCGCACCGTCGATTTCAAGAATACGGTGATCATCATGACCTCCAACATCGGCTCCCAGTATCTGCTGGAAGGGGTTTCCGAGGATGGAGTGATCGGCGAGCAGGCGCGCAAGGCGGTCATGGGGGAACTGCGCCGCAACTTCCGTCCCGAGTTTCTCAACCGGGTGGACGATATCGTCCTTTTCAAACCTCTCTCCCGGGAAGAAATCGGCCGCATTATCGATCTCCTGGTGGCCGATCTGCGCAAGCGGTTGGACAGCCGCCGCTTGAAGCTGCGCCTTACCAAGGGAGCGGTCGACTTCATCGTCCGGTCCTCCTACGACCCTGTCTTCGGCGCCAGGCCGCTGAAACGTTTTCTTCAGCATCAACTGGAGACCCGCATCGGCCGCTCCTTGATCGGCGGGGAAATCGCCGACGGCGAGGAGATTGTCGTAGATGAAAAGGATGGGGGATTGGTTGTCACCCATCAGCGGTCAGAGGAAAAGGAATAAAAAACTTTTCTGTAACCTGCTGACGATTTCATGCCATGTTCATAAAAAAATTGCTTTTTTAGAAAACACGCGTATAATGATTACTAAAATAGTAACTAATTTTTGACGAAAGGGGGTGCCATGCGCATAGACATTCTTTGTCGTCCCGAAAACAGCGAACAGTGCAAGCAGGTGGAACGCAATGTTCGTGAGGCTCTTTCCAATTCCGGGGTCGAGGCCGAAGTTCATCTCTTCAGGGATCGTCGGAAGATGATTGATAATCGGGTTTATGTTTCCCCGGCATTGCTGATCGATGACCATGTCAGGGTTGCCGGGAGGATCCCGGGTGTGACCGAAATTGAGACATTGATCGCCGAAAGGCCCCGTTTCCGCCGGCGCCTGCAGAAGGTGGCCTGACCCGTACAGTAACTGGCAAATAAAACTTTTGATCCTTGTTTGAAGGCCCCGCTCACTTCCGTGAGCGGGGCTTTTTTTTCGGCAGGTTACCCGTTGTCATTTTTCCTGGTCAGGTCGGTTTTGTGGCGGACGATTTCGCCGTCGGTCATGTAGATGACATCCTCGGCGATGTTTGTGGCGTAATCGGCGATTCTCTCGAGGTGGCGGGAAACTCCAAGATAGCTGATGACGGCCGAGAAATCCTCGGGGTTTTGAATCAGAGCGTCGCGAACCCTGTCGTAGGTTTCCCGGTGCAGGGTGTCCACTTCTTCGTCAAGGTCGATGACCCGGCGGGCTATTCCCGGTTCCAGTTTGACCAGGGCATCGAGGCTTTTCTGCAGCATCCGGTCCACGAGGCGGCCCATGTGGACAAAGTCGAAGGGAGAGGCGATCGGTTTTTCCAGGGAAATGGCGATGGCCCGCTCGGCGATATTGACGGCCAAATCGG
>JAAZDE010000049.1 GCA_012512925.1 Desulfuromonadaceae bacterium | reverse complement strand
TCCCGGAAGGAAAGGCCGAGATTGATCTCGTCGACGACGGCGGCGAATTCCGAGCGGGTCGGTTCCGGCATCTCCGTGCCCACCAATTCGAAACCTGCGGAAATGGCGTGGCCCGATCTCAGGGCGCGGGCCAGAAAATCCAGAGTTTCCGGGAGTTGCGTTTCGAACTGGGCCAGATAGTTTTTCTCCGCCCGGCACAGCAGAAGATAGGGAAGAAAGAGAAGGATGAGGGCAGGGACGATGGCCCCGATTCTGGTGGGCATGAAGCGAAATCCAAGCAGCAGGCCGATACCCCCCAGGGCGGCGCTCACCAGTAGAAAAGTGGTGGCATTGAGGGGGAACCGCACCTTGACCAACTTGCGGTCGAGTATGGCGACACGGGGCAGGGAGTAGGCCAGCCGTTCAAAGAAATCGGCGTCCTCGAGCGCTTGCTTCTTGTACAGGGAGAGCTTTTCCTTCCCCTGGCCGCTGCCGGCGGAAATGTTCAGCAGGCGCCGCCGCAGGTTCCGTTTCTGGACGTAGTGGCTTTCGCTCCACGCCAGGTAGAGAACGCTGAAGAGGGAAAGGACGAACAGAAAAACGGCCGCCAGAACCAGAAAGGTCAGCATATCCATGGTCTGCTCCCTTACTCTCCGAAGTGATCTGGGGAAAAAAGCCGATGGGGGACGGGAATCCCCGCCAGTTCCAGCTTTTCGGCGAATTTGGGGCGGATGCCGGTGGGACGGAACCGGCCCAGAACCTTGCCGTTCTCGTCGATCCCCTGTTTCTCGAAAATGAAGATGTCCTGCAGGGTGATGATCGTCCCCTCGAGACCGACCACCTCGCTGATAGAGGTGATTTTGCGGGTGCCGTCGCTGAGGCGCGATGCCTGAATGACCATGTCGAGGGCCGAGGAGACCATGAAGCGCATGGCCGTCTCCGGCAGGTTGATGCCGGTCATCAGGATCATCGATTCGAGACGAGTCAGCGAGTCCCTCGGAGTGTTGGCATGGATGGTGGTAAGCGACCCCTCATGGCCGGTGTTCATGGCCTGAAGCATGTCGAAGGCCTCGGCCCCGCGCACCTCGCCGATGATGATACGGTCAGGGCGCATCCTCAGGCTGTTGCGGACCAGGTCGCGCTGGCTGACCATCCCCGATCCCTCGATGTTGGCCGGGCGGGTCTCCAGGCGCACCACGTGGTCCTGCTGCATCTGCAGTTCGGCGGCGTCCTCGATGGTGATGATCCGCTCCGTGCCGGGGATGTATCCGGAAAGGATGTTGAGCAGGGTGGTCTTCCCGGAACCGGTTCCGCCCGAGATCATGATGTTGAGTTTGGCTTGGACGCAACCGGCGAGAAATTCGCCGATCTCCGGTGTCAGGGTTTTGTACTTGACCAGATCGTTCATTTTCAGCGGGTGAACTGCAAAACGCCGGATGGAGACGGACGGCCCGTCAAGGGCCAGGGGCGGAATGATGGCGTTGACGCGGGAGCCGTCGGGCAGGCGGGCATCGACCATCGGGGTCGATTCGTCGATGCGCCGGCCGACGCGGGAGACGATGCGGTCGATGATGTTCATCATGTGCGCTTCATTGAGGAAGCGGGCATGGGTCTTTTCCAGGCGCCCGAAGCGCTCGACGTAGATGTTGCGATAGGAGTTGCAGAGGATATCCGAAACCGTGGGGTCTTTCAGAAGCGGTTCCAGGGGGCCCAGCCCCTTGAGTTCGTCGACGATCTCATCGACGAGAGCGACAGTCTCCTCGCTGTTGAGGAAGGCCTTTTCATCGCGCAGGAAATGGTCTACGACACTGGCGATTTCCGGGCGGATTTCGTTGGTGTTGAGGTCTTCAAGCGCCTGCAGGTTCAATTCTTCGAGCAGGCGGGAGTGGATCTTGTGCTTGACCTGGTAAAAATGCTCACTGCGTTCCACACGGGAGGCGCCTTCTTCGGAAGCAGGGGAGGGGGACTGGACTGTTGGGGTTTCGTCCTTGGCTTTGGCGCTGCTTTGACTTTTTGAAAAGAAACCTTTGATGCCCACGTTTTTCTCCTACAGCGATTTGCCGAACAGCCCCTTGAAGCCGCGGTAGGCGGGATCGAAGGCCGGGTCGGTCAGTTTTCGGCAGAAATCGATAATATTTTTAGCAAGTACCGTGCCTGAGTGGCTTTTGACCAGGGGAACGCCCCGATTGATCGATTCGATGGCCGCGTCGAAATCGTTGGGGAAAAGCCAGAAAACCTTTTTCTTGAAGGTTCTCTCGATTTCGTCGAGGGTGGCAGCGTTGCCCTTGAGGAAGCGGTTGACCACCACTTCGATCTTCTGGCGATCAATTCCTTTTTTCTGCAGAAGGCCGGTGAGCCGGATCATGTTGCGGATAGCCGGCACCGAGACATCGGTGACGACGAAAATTTTTTCCGAGGCCTGGAAAATTTCGTAGGAACGGTCGTTGACCGACATCGAGGCACAGTCGACGACGGTGACTGGAAAGAGACTGCGGGACAGCTTCAAAATGGCGCTGATGTGGTTAGCGTAGATGTTTTCGCTCTCTTCGGGGGCGTTCGGGGCGGCAAGAATGCGGACACCGGCACTGTGTTCGGCCATGACGCCAGTGAGAAGACCGGCATCCAAGCGGTTGAAATTCTGGCAGATGTCGCTGATATTGCGACCGGGGGGAAGGTCGAGAAGTGCGGAAACATCCCCCGATTGCAGGCTCATGTCGATTAGGGCGATTTTCCCCTTTTGGTTCTGGGCCAGGGCAACGGCGGTATTGGTGGTGATCAGCGTGGAGCCAATCCCCCCCTTGCTGCTGATAAAGCTGTAAAGATGTCCTTTACTGCCGGCAGAGGAGCTTTGGATTTGAGTTCGGATCTTCTCGATGGCCCCTGTCAGTTTATTTTGGTCGAGGGGTTGGAAAAAAAATTCGGAAGCCCCGGCCTTCATGACCTCGACGATATGCTCGGGACGGGTGTCGGGGGAGATCACAAAGAGGGCGGCGGTGGGATGACTTTGATGAATCCTCGTGACCTTTAAAGCAATATCGTCGCCGGGACGGTCATCCAGAAGAATAATGTGGGGCGACGTCTTTTCTGTTTTTTCACCCCAGTCGATAATTTTGACATTGGCAAGATTCTCCAGATACTCTTTTACATCTCTGGAGAGAGTTGGGTCGGAAATATCAGGTGTAACAAATAACTCAAAAAACATTTTTATTAACCCAGCGCTAAAAAATTTATTTCACTATTGTGCTATGCGGCATCTGTCGGTAGGGCCATAAAATCCGAATGCAGGGCCACTGATGCCCCCAGAGAAAAGAATTGGACCTGTAGTAAAGTAACCTCCCACTACCTTGTCATTGTTAAAACCCAAGGAATTGCAAGCTTTTCCCGCACAATCCAGATGAAAGCCTATGTAACCTTTTATTGGTAACCATTCTTTTTTTTCATCTTTAAGGTCACCATCGACAATTGGTAATATTATGTCCTTACCGGCATATTCCTGATGTAAAGCTTCATGGTTCCCTGAATTGTCATAGTAAAGTGTTGTGGAGACACCGGGATAAACATAAGTAGTATTGTCAGGATTTACAACCATTGAATTGCCGCTATTTAATAAATCACGCAATTCATTAACATTATTTATTTCCGTGTTAAAAGATGTCCATTGGCCAGCAATATCATAATTTTCTGCCTGGTTACTTTTATAAGCAGATCCAATTTTAACAGTCTGTTTTTCTTCAAAATTATAATCATCTAGATAGGTAGGCAGATCCTCAATTGACAATACAAATGGCGCAAGTACACCAGGGCGTATGGACTCACCGGCAGCAATTGCAACAGCATTTGCTTTACTGTCATAATCTTTAATCCCAAAAATACCGGCAAAAAAAGTGGTAATTGCCCCAGAATTCATGCCGGCAGTTTTTTCAATCTCAACCATTACAGCGGGGGCATAATTATAGGTATTATAATTCGCTGGCAAGGAAATGCTGTTAAATTGGGGGTATGGCACCGTCCCAGAACACACAGTTCCATAACACAATTCATTATCTTTATTTTGAGCATAGTCCCACCAACCTGTGGTGACGTCTCCTGTTAAAAGGGCTTTATTGTCTGCCTGATTTAGTTGGAGGGTAGAAAGGGCGTGTGCTTCAGCCTGCGCCCAGTTTGGCTCTGCCATCGTCACGCTTGGGTCACGGTTGTAAAGACGATTACAACCGGCCAAGGCCGCTGCGTCAGCAGCGTTCTGAAGTTGATTCCGCACCACCATCATATACCCGATATCCACTGCCATGGCGACAATGCCCAGTAATAAAACCATCAATATGGCGGTTTTTACCGCTACCGCTCCTCTGCAGTCGGAAATTTTGGCTGATAAAAGGATTTTTGAGAACATATCCTCATCCCTTCTCAAGGCTTCTATTCATAGTTCATTATAGTTTCTGCACCAATTTTTATAGTTTTAGATAGGCTCGGTATAAAAT
>JAAZDE010000048.1 GCA_012512925.1 Desulfuromonadaceae bacterium | reverse complement strand
TTCGGCATCCGCCTGCTGCTGCTGAATGGCTTTCCCCGCCTGATTTCCCCTCAGGCCAAAGCCGAATTCACTGACCCGCGTGGCGCCGATCAGGGCGGCTCCATTGGACTGGAGCCGTTCAACAACGGTGGCGTCTTCCAACGCCTGATACCCGATCAGGGCCTGCGAACCTGCTTCCGTCGGCCAACCGGCCACCGAAAGAGTGGGCTGAACGGCTATTTTCAATCCTCCCAGCGGGCCTTGGCCCGAAGGGCTGGACATATCCGGATTGCGATAGAAAAAAATCGGCTCCATCAAATTTCTCTTCCCTTTATTCCAGAATGGTGGCGACTTTGAAGTAATTACCCTTGACCGCGGGCGAGTTTTTGAGCAGTTGGCCGGTTTCGGCAAGCGGCGAACGCTTTGCCTCCGCTCCGGGGCGCGTCCGGTGGGCCGCCGGAACCGGGGAGCGGATCGGCTCCTCATCCTCGGCCAGGGTTTCGGCCTGGTCGGCCAGTTCCCGTGACTGGCGGAGGATATCCTCCATCAGGGGGCGTTCCTCAACGGCAATGCCGATTCGCGATACCCAGGAGACGCGGTCGAGGAGATTTTCCTTTTCCGCGCTTCCCGGCAAAAGATCCTTGCCGCCCAGATTGAGCAGCCCCAACTCGGCCAACTGTTCTTTTTTGACCGGGGAAGGGGCGCCGGTCAGGGGACAGGCGGCGGAACGGTTCTTGGGGAAGGCGATGACCTCGCGAATGGAAGGGGTCTGCAGGATCATCGCCACGGTGCGGTCCATGCCCAGGGCCAGTCCGCCGTGAGGGGGGGCGCCGAAATCGAAGGCGCGCAGGAAGAAGCCGAATTTCTCCTTCGTTTCCTCTTCCGTCAGGCCGAGGGCGGTAAAAATCTTGCGCTGCAGGTCGCGGCTGTTGATGCGGATACTGCCTCCGCCCAGTTCCTCGCCGTTGACGACCAGGTCGTAGGCCCGGGAACGCAGCGCCAGCAGTTCCTCGATGTTTTTGGGATCGAAGTCGGTGCGGTCGGGCGCGGTGAAGGGGTGGTGGCTGGAGGTGACCCCTCCTTCTTCGGTGCCCTCGAAGAGCGGGAATTCCGTGATCCACACCGGATGGAAGCTGTTTTCGGGGATCAGGCCGAGGCGGTCGGCGAGATGGAGGCGAAGCTGACCGAGGGCCGAGGTGACCAGGGCGTAGGAGGGATCGGCCACCATGATCAGCACGTCGCCGTCGCCGACGTCAAAGCGGCTCTTCAGCCCGTCCAGTTCTTCGGGGCTGAAGAACTGGACGATGTTGGATTCGAGGGCGCCGTTTTCGGCCCGCATCCAGGTCATTCCCTTGGCGCCGAAGGAGGGGGCGATCTCCTTGGCATACTCGTTCTGCAAAACGTTTTTGCTCAACTTGCCGGACTGCCCCTTGACGTTGATCCCCTTGATGCAGCCGCCGCGCTGCAGAATCTGGCGGAAGATGGCGTAGTTGGTGTCGGCAAAAAGATCGGTGACATCGACGAAGCGCAGACCGAAACGCAGATCGGGACGGTCGGAACCGGTGCTGTCCATCGCTTCGGCATAGGTCATGCGCGGAAAAGGGCGGGGCAGTTCGATGCCGCCGACGGCGAACATCTTCACCGTCAACTCCTCGATCATTTCGTAGAGGAATTCTTCGTCGATGAAAGAGGCTTCGAGATCGAGCTGGGTGAATTCGGGCTGGCGGTTGGGGCGCAGATCCTCGTCGCGGAAACACCGCGCCATCTGAAAGTACCGTTCCAGGCCTCCGATCATCAGCAGTTGTTTGAATAACTGGGGTGACTGGGGGAGGGCGTAGAAGCTGCGGTGGTGGACGCGGCTCGGCACCAGATAGTCGCGGGCCCCCTCGGGGGTGCTCATGGTCAATACCGGCGTTTCCACCTCCAGGAAGCCTCGTTCGTCGAGGAATTGGCGCACGCACTGGAAGATCCGGTGGCGGAGGAGCAGGTTGCGGTGCATGGCGGGCCGGCGGATATCGAGGTAGCGGTGCTGCAGTCGCAAATCTTCGGAGACGGCCTCCTTGCCCGAGGTTTCGCCCCCCGCGACCATGCTTTTGTCGGAGATGGCGAAGGGCAAGGGCTCCGATTCGGCGAGGATCGTCATGGCGTGAACGACCACTTCCAGCCGACCGGTATCGATGTGGGGATTCTCCGTGCCGGGAAGCCGCTTTTTGACCTCGCCGGTGACTTGCAGGCAAAATTCGGCTCGCAGGGCCTGGGAGGCATGGCAGACGTCGGCCGGAGTGACCTCGGGACTGAACACGACCTGGACGATGCCGCTGCGGTCGCGGAGATGGATGAAAAGCAGGCCGCCGTGATCCCGGTAGGCGTCGACCCAGCCGCACAGCTGCACGGTCTGGCCGATTTGCTCCGCGGTCAGTGTCCCGCAGAAGAGGCGTTGGGAGTAGCGCATGAAAAATGTTCCTCCTGATGTTGGATCCCTGTAATCAATCGGCGATGACCGATGGTCAATTGGCCAGATGCTCGGCAAATTTTTCCGCGGCGAACCGGTCGCGGAGGCGGGCCTGGGGGCTGCCGAGGACGACCACGATGATTCTTTTATCCTTGTTTTTTCCGGTGGCCACGATGTTGAAGCGAGCCTTGTAGTAGTAGCCGGTTTTGAGGCCGTCCACGCCGTCGATCTTGCCAACCAGTTTGTTCTTGTTGTGAAGATCAAAGGTGCCGTTGCGGAAGGTGGCAGAGCGCGTCGAGGTCCATTCGAGGATTTTGGGATAGCGGAGCAGGTCTTTGGCCAGTTTGACCAGATCGTTGCAGGTGGTGATGTTACTCCGGGCGTCTCTCGAGGGGGGAAGACCGTGGACGGAATGGAATTCGCTGTCGTGCATCGCCAATGCCGTCGCTTTGCTGTTCATCAGGGCGACAAAGGCCTCGGTGCTGCCGGCCACATGCTCGGCGATGGCGTAGGCGGCGTCGTTGGCCGATTCGATCAGGGCCGCCTGCATCAACTCCTCGATGGAGAAAACTTCCTTTTCCTTAAGATAGACCTGGGTGCCGCCCATGCCGGCGGCGGCCTTGGAAACGGTGACGGGATCGCTCAGGCGGAGCTCTTTTTTGCGCACCTTCTCCATCACCACGCTGGCCAGCATCAGCTTGGTGACGCTGGCAGGAGGCCATTTCAGGCCGGGATTGAGGCTTTCGAGAATCTTTCCGCTGGCCGCGTCGACGACGGTGTAGGCTTCACAGGCCGGAGGGGCTTTTTTTGCGGGGCGGAGAGGTTCTTGGCGGGATGGCCCTTTTTGGGAGCCGAAAGCGCTGACGGCAAGGAAGGCGAGGAGCATCGCCGCGAGGATCTTTTTCATCGAGAATTCCGTTTCAGGACAAACTTAAAGAATATTTTAACAATTCAGTCCGGGCAGTTTACCGTTTTTGATTGAAAAAGTCTGTCAAAAATTCGGGGACGGACCGCCGCTTTTTCCCGGCGGCCCTTCGGGTCCGCCACCTTCAACTGGTTCGGGGAATTTTCCAGTCACGGAATTTCCGGCGGGCGAGGACGATGCGGTTCCGTCCTGGCGTGCGGGGCCATAGTCCTCCCCCTTCGCCTTGCCTTGAGCGGCACGAGGTCGCCTTGAATTTTCAGCGGAAAACAATATGTAAAAAAAAACTGCAGAAAAGTGATAAATTTTATCTGCAAGCCGGTGTGACATTCGAACCTTTTAATAGAAAGGAATTTAAAAATGGATAGGTTCAACCTGGTGGCCACGCCCCTCAACTTTCTCGACAAAGCCTTGAATCAGCTTCGGGATCTTGGATTGATGCCGGCCAAAACGGACGAGGCGCCCATCGTGGCGATCATTCGCCAGATCAGCGAATTCGACGAGGAACGGGCGGTGGCCGTCGCCCGGACGCTGAACCACTTCACGGTGTTCAACGAAGTGGTGCGGGAGCAGATTACCGGCATGAAGGTCGGTGAGCGTTACGAGGAGATCACCAACTCCTTCAACAGCATCCGTGACGACGCCAAGAAGATGGTGGGTCAGCTCGATGACGGCAAGATCAGCTCACTGGAGAAGATGCAGAATCTGTGGATGAACGTTACTCGTGGCGACATCCCGAGTCGGTTCCGGGACATCAAGAAGACCTATCTCGATGTGGCCGGGGACACCAAGGACCAGATCGAGCGGGAAATCAAGATCCTCGAATCCTATCGTGATTTCCGCAGCGCACTGAAAGAGGCCCAGGTCATGGCCTACAACATCCTCAAAAAAGCCGAAGCGGCGCTGGCCGGGGCCAAGGAACGGCTGGAGGCCGCCTCCGCCGAACTGGCCGCCTTTTCCGGTGACGACCAGGAAGCCTTGGCCAAGCTGGAACTGGCGCGCGATCAGCGGTTGCGGGAACTGCAGGAAATGGACAAGCGCTACCAGATCTCCAAGGATCTCGCCGAAAACCTTTCGGTGAGCTACAACACCACGGAGGTGATCATGGCCCGGCTGGTCCAGTCGACGGAAGTGAAGGAGCGGGTCTATTCCCAGGCGGTCACCTTTTTCAGCACCAACGAGACGGTTTTTACGGCCCTCAACGCCTCATTTACCAGCCTTCAGGGACTTCATGAAAGCACCAGGACTCTGGAAGCCATGAAGGAAGGGATCAACAAGAGCATGGAGACGCTGGCCGAGGTCGGCGGCCAGGTTCAGGAGGCGGCCCTGCGGGCGGGCTATGGCCCAACCTTGAAAGCCGAAAGCGTCAAAAAGCTCCTCGACGCCGTTCTTCAGTTCCAGGAAAAATCCCGTCACATCATTCAGGAAATGCGTGAACTCAGCACCCGCAACGAGGAGGAAATCCGAGTCGCCGTCGAGGCCGGGAAACGGCGGATGGTGGAGTTGACCCATTCCGCCGGCATCATGACCCATGAGTGACGATCGCGCCGGAAGTCCATCCCTGTCTTGCCCCTTGGCCTTCCGGCCCTTGGGAGTCCTGCTGTGTTCGTCCCTGTTTCCAGGATTCCTGCGCCTGAGATCAGGCGTTTTTCGCGGCGCCGTCGATCCGGGCGCCTTTGGTCGAGTTCATCATGAGTGATTCTCCTGAAAAAAAGGCCGCCGATTTTGATCGGGTGATGCTGGCCATGGACGTGGTGGATACCTTGCGCCACCAGAAAAGCCTTGTCGAGCGGGAGCTGAATACCGAGGTCGACGATCAACTTCTGGTAGAAAAGGTGACGAGGATGTACGCGGCCCAAGGCCTCGATGTCTCCGGGGCCCTCATCGCCGAGGCTGTGGCCGCGCTTCGCGAGGGCCGTTTCGCTTACCGGCCGCCCCAGTCCGGTTGGCAGCTTGGCTTGGCCCGCCTCTACGTGAACAGGCGTCGGTGGTTCAAGGTTTTTTCCGCTCTCGTTCTCCTTTTGGCCCTCCTTGCGGGGGGCTACTGGTTGACCATGGTGCGCCCCGAAAGCAAGCGCATGGAGGAAATTACCGCCCTGCGGCAGGGTCTGCTGAACGATGCCCGGGAGCCGCAGACGCGGGCCCAGGTCGAAGCGCTCTTTGCCGAGGCCAAAAAGGCCGCGGCAAGGGGTGACTCCTCCGCCAGCCAAAAAGCGGCGGCGCAACTTTCCCGGCTTGGGGAGCAGATCCGTCAGTCCTATGAACTGCGCATCGTTTCCAGAGAAGGGGTCCCCAGCGGCGTCTGGCGGATCCCCGATGTCAACACCGGCGCCCGCAATTACTATGTCATTGTCGAGGCCGTCGGCACCGACGGCAAGCGGCTGAAACTTCCCATCCTCAACGAGGAAGACAACCGCACCGAAGTGGTGGAGATGTGGGGAGTGCGGGTGGACGGAGCCGTCTTTGAAAGGATCCGCCGGGACAAGGCCGACGACGGGATTATCCAGAACAACCGTTTCGGGTTCAAAAACAAGGGCTACCTGCTCCCCGAATATCGCTATCCCACCACCGGCGCGGCCATAACCCGCTGGTAGCCGACGGGCCCCAATCAAAAGGAAAAACCCATGTTATCGGGAAAAGATACGCTTCAGGTCATCAACGAACAGATCCGCCAGACCCAGGGGGACATCGATTCGGCCGGCCGGCAGCTGGACGCCGCCAGCCAGCGGGTGGCGGCGCTGAGCCAGGAAATGAGTAACGCCTACCGGCGGTTGGCCCAGAGCCGTCTCAACGATCTTCTGGCGAAGCGGGTCATGGGCAAACTGGACGAAGTGGATCACGCCACGCTAAAGATTCTGGAACGGCGCCATAGAGCCTTGGAAGAACTGCGCCAGCGCATCGAGGGAAATCTTCTGCGCCAGAAACATCTGGAAAATCAGCGTAAGGCGCTCGCCGCGGAGCGGGATGCCGCCGGCAAAGCCTGGCAGGCGAGGGTTGAAAAGGCCTGGCAGGCCATCCGCGCCTCCGAAGCGTATGCGGCGCAAAGCAAACAGCTGGAGAAAGTCGAGGAAATTCTGCACAGAGCGGAGGAAAAGGCCCTCCAGGCGGAAGAGGACCGCAAGGTGAAGGGGATTCCCTATGAGTCCGATCCCCTGTTCATGTATCTGTGGAAGCGCCGTTTCCTGACGCCGGATTATGTCGGCGGTCGGCTCGTCCGCTCCCTCGATGATTGGGTGTCCAGGCTCATCGACTTTCCGCGCAACCGCGCCAATTATCACCTGCTGGTGGAAATTCCCCGGCATCTGAAAGAGCATGCCGGGACGGTCAAGGAGAAAGCCGAGCAGGAAGCTCAGGCCTTGGCGGAGATTGAAGAAAAGGAAATGGCGGCGGAAGGGGTTGCCGCACTGCATGCCCAAGTTGAGGAACTGGAAAAAAAACTGGCCGCACACGATGCCGAGATCGACGCCGAAGAGGCCCGGTACCGGGAACTCATCGACGAACAGGGGGAGTTCGGCCAGATGGCCGATACCTTCGCCGCTCAGGCCCTTGATCTTCAGGAACAGAACCTCAAGGGGGAGTCCTTGAACGTTCTTTTTGAAGAGGCCCTGCAAACCGCCGGGGCGGAAGACGATAACGCCGTGGCCCGGATCCAGGAACTTAAGCGAGAAATCGATTTTCGGAGGACGGAGATCCACACCCTGCAGGAGCTGCAGAACCAGCGCCAGAGGTCCCTTGTGGAGATGGAAAGTCTGCGGCGGCGTTACCGGCAGGAAGGTTATGACGCCTACCATACGACCTTTCCCGGGAATTTTTCGATGGGGGAGCTTCTGGCCCAATTGCTCGCCGGGGCGCTCAGTTCGGAGACGGTGTGGCGGGAAATCGGCCGGCATCATCGCAGCTTGCCGCGAACCGGAGGGATTCGCCTCCCGTCCGGAACCGGGGGAAGGTCCTGGGGCGGCTCCTGGCCTTCCGGACGGTCCGGCGGCGATCAGCGACCCTCCCGTGGAGGCGGGTTCCGTACCGGGGGCACTTTCTAGCTTCCTATCTCAAAATGTCGGCTTCGGTTTTAATACGGGCCGATTTTTTCATGGCTTCCTTCCTTGGCTACCCTGACGGTTTTTGTTTAAAAACAAATGGTTAAAAATTATATGTCGTTCTTTAATGACAAAAAGAGACAATTTTTCTTGCAAATAATCATTATTGGACAATAATTCCACATAGGTTGTTTAAAGGTTGTAAAAATATTTGGAAATTTTTGCGGCATTGAATGAAAGGGGAGAGCCATGGCGGGAAAATTCGAACTGAAAAAAGCGAAAGACGGGCAGTTCATGTTCAATCTGAAAGCCACCAACGGCCAGGTGATTTTGACCAGCGAACTTTACAAAACCAAAGCCAGCGCGGAAAACGGAATCGAGTCGATTAAAAAGAACTCCGCCCGCGAAGGGGCTTTCGAGGTGAAAAGCAACGCCAAAGGCGAACCTTATTTCATCCTCAAAGCGACCAATGGCCAGGAAATAGGGCGCAGCGAGTACTACTCCTCCAAGGGAGCCATGGAAAACGGCATTGAATCGGTTAAAAAGAACGCTCCCGAAGCGAAAATCGTTGATTTGACCGCCTGAGGCCGCAACGCGTTTGCCACATCGGCTTATGGTTAACTGAATACTCAGGAAAGACGAGAGTTTTTTCCATATAAAACAGGCCGCTTGATTCTCCTTTCGGGGAATCGGTCGGCCTGTTTTATATGGGACCCTCCGGGCAGGCGGGGCAACCAAAAGATGGCGTCCCGGGCGGTTCAGATGAATTTCAGCAAGGAGAAGGCGACCACGAAGTAGTTGATGATGGATACTTCCCTGGCCTTGCCGGTGATCACCTTGAGGAGGGTATAGGAGATAATGCCGAAAATGATGCCGTTGGCGATACTGTAGGTGAGGGGCATGGCGATAATCGCCAGGAAGGCGGGGATCCCTTCCGTGAAATCGTCGAAGTCGATCTCTTTGACCGGCGTCATCATGAACAGGCCGACGATGATCAGGATGGAAGCCGTCGCCGCGCTGGGGACCGCCAGAAAAAGCGGCGAGAAGAACAGGGCCAGAAAAAACATTCCGGCGGTGAACAGAGAGGTGAGTCCGGTCCGCCCCCCTTCGGCGACGCCGGCGGCGCTTTCGATATAGGTGGTGACGGTTGATGTGCCGATCATGGCGCCGAAAGTGGTGCCGATGGCGTCGGCCAAAAGGGCTCTTTTGGCGCGGGGCACCTCGCCGCTGGGCGTGAGCATGCCGGTTTTGGTGCAAACACCGACCAGCGTGCCGATGGTATCGAAGATGTCGACCAGGAAAAAGGTAAAGACGACGATGATCAACTCGCCACTGAGAAGTTTGGAAAAATCGAACTGAAGGAAGATCGGTTTCAGGGAAGCAGGCAAGGAAACGAGGCTGAATCCTTCTAGATGGGTGACTCCAAGGGGAATGCCGACCGCCGAAGTCGCCAGGATGCCGAAGAGCAGGGCGCCCTTGATGCGCAGGACCAGAAGCAGGCCGGTCACAATGATCCCGATGAGGGCCAGGAGCGGGGGGCCGGTGGTGATGTCTCCCAGGGCTACCAGCGTTGCCTCGTTGCGGACCACGATGCCGGCGTTCTGCAGGCCGATGAAGGCGATGAACAGGCCGATGCCGACGGAAAGGGCCCGTTTCAGGTTGATGGGGATGCTTTTGATGATCGCCTCCCGCAGGTTGACCAGGGAGAGCAGTATGAACAGAAGCCCCTCGATGAACACGGCGGTGAGGGCCGTCTGCCAGGAATAGCCCATGCCGATGACTACCGAGAAGGCGAAGAAGGCATTCAGTCCCATGCCGGGGGCAAGCCCGAAAGGCAGGTTGGCGAACAGGGCCATCACCAGTGTGGCGACCAGGGCGGACAGGGCGGTTGCCGTAAACAGGGCGTCCTGGGGCATTCCCGCGGCGGCCAGAATGGACGGATTCACGGCCAGGATGTAGGCCATGGTCATGAACGTGGTGATTCCTGCCAGGGCTTCGGTGCGCACCGTGGTTTGATGCTTTTTCAGTTCGAAGAATGTTTCCACTTTCTCCTCCCGCCCATCATTGAGGGCATTGCCCAATTTTCCCCAAAATCATCGTCTAAATGGACGCTGGAAAATTAAAAAAACGACCGCGGATTTCAAGAGACAAAAGTATATAGCCGGCCGGATGGGTTTTTATAAAATATCGCTTCGCATCAGAATGAGGACCCATGCCTCGATTTTCAGTGACCGGGTGACACGGTTTTCGCTTTATTCTTCCGAAGAGGTTTCCGGCGCAAGGTATTGGGCCCGCTTTGGGTACTTGTTCCTGCGGCGGCTTTGAAGTGATCTTCTGTGTTTTTTCCGAAACATCTCAGCATTCCGCTATCGTCGATCCTCCCTGGAAAACTCGCAGCCGCAGAAATTCTGCCGGTAGAGGGCGAAGTGGCGGCTGAGTTGGAGGCTGCGGCGGAAACCTTCCTTTTTTTTGAAATCGCAGGGGGTGAAACGGGGAAAATCCTTGCCGATTTCGAAGAGGACAGAGCTTGACTTATGGGGGCTGACGGTGAGGGTGGTGGTGAAGGCGGGCAGACCGAGGCTTTCGGCGGCATTTTGAGTCCGGGCGAAGCTGAAACCGAAACAACGGCGGCAGCGGGCTCCTTTTTCCGGTTCGTTTTCCAGGCCGGCAATCGATCGCAGCCAGGCGTCGTGGTCGTAATCGTCCACCTCGAGGGGAGTGCTGAAGAGCTTGCTCAAACGGAAAACCTCCTGCAGCCGTTTGTAATACTCCTCGGCCGGAGCGATATTGCTGTTGGCGAAAAAGAGGGTAACTCTTTTTTTCGCCGCGGCCAGCCGCTCCAGACAGCTCGTTGCGCAGGGAGCGCAGCAGACGTGGAGAAGGATGCGATCGTTGTCGTTCATAACGAATCTTTGCTTTGCGGAGGTGGAAAACCGATTTTCCGGAATGATAGAACATTTTTCCGATGGGGGACAAGAGGCCCGGCCAGGGAAAAAGCCGGCAAATTTTTCCGATAGAAAAAATTTTCCTTTCAATTTGCTGCCGTATCGTTTAGAAAAAAAAGCTTTACAGGATTTTCTGATGTAGATTTTTCCATGACTCAAACCCCCTATGGAGGCCGCCATGAATGAGAAGATCAAAGAGATTGCCGCGAGGGTGCAGGAATTGCGGGAACTGTCGGATATCTCCGCCGCCCGGATGGCCGAACTTCTCAAGGTTCCTTTGGAAACCTATCAGGGTTTCGAAAAGGGAGAGATCGACATCCCCGCCAGCATCCTTTTCGGCATCGCCCATCATCTGAATGTCGACATGAGCCTGCTGCTCACGGGGGAAGCCCCGCGCATGCACATTTTTACCGTCACCCGCAAGGGGAAGGGGGTCAATGTCGAGCGCCGCTCCCAATACAAGTATCAGAACCTGGCCCACAACTTCGTCCAGAAGAAGGCGGAACCGTTCCTGGTCACCGTCGAGCCGAAACCTGCCGGCACCGAGCTTTCCACCCATTCCCACCCCGGACAGGAATTCGATTTTGTGCTGGAAGGGACCCTGAAGGTGATCATTCACAACCATGAGATCATTCTCGAGGCGGGGGATTCCCTCTTTTTCGATTCCAGCTACGGTCATGCCATGGCCGCCTTGAACGACCAACCGGCCCGCTTTCTGGCCATTATCTTTTAGGGGAGAGGAAGGAGCAGACCATGTCCTGTCTGTTGGAAAGATTCGTCGAGCCCAGCGAATTCACATCCTATGAGGAATTTGTTGAACGGTTCCGTGTCAACATCCCGGAAAACTTCAACTTTGCCTATGATGTGGTTGATGTCTATGCCGATCAACAGCCGGAGAAAAAGGCGTTGGTGTGGTGTGATGACAACGGCAACGACCGCACTTTCTCTTTTGGCGAAATGAAGTATTTCAGTGACAAGGCGGCCAATTTCTTTCTCGGCCGCGGCATTCGCAAAGGGGATCACGTGATGCTGGCCCTCAAAGGCCATTACCTGTTCTGGCCCTGTCTGCTGGGACTGCACAAAATCGGCGGCGTCGCCACCCCGGCCACCCATATGGTGACCACCAAGGATATTATTTACCGGGTTGACAAAGCCGACATGCGCATGATCGTGGCCATCGACCACGGTTCTCTACTTGATTTTGTCGATGAAGCAGAGGAAAAGACCGCCGGCACCCTGCATACCAAGGTTCTTCTCGGCGGGAAAAGGGAAGGGTGGCTCGACCTGGAGGAGGAGATCGCCAAGGCCTCCCCTGATTTCACCCGTCCCGTCGGCGCGCAGGCGACCTGCAACGGGGATATCTCCCTCGCTTACTTTTCCTCCGGAACCACCGGTTTTCCCAAGATGGTGCGGCACGATTTCACCTATCCCCTGTCCCACATCGTCACCGCCAAATACTGGCAGAACTGCCTCGACGACGGCCTTCACTACACGGTCGCCGACACCGGGTGGGCCAAGGTGGTGTGGGGCAAGATCTACGGCCAGTGGATCTGTGGCAGCGCCGTCTTCGTCTATGACTATGAAAAGTTTTCCGCCGCCAATTTGGCGTCGATGTGCGCTAAATACGGAGTGACCACTTTCTGCGCCCCTCCCACCATCTACCGTTTTCTGATCAAGGAAGATCTGAGCCGGTACGACTTCAGCGGCCTCAAGTACTGCGTCATCGCCGGGGAGCCGCTCAATCCCGAGATCTACGAGAGATTTCTGGAGTTCACGGGCATCCGCCTGATGGAGGGCTACGGTCAGACCGAAACCACCATTCAGATCGGCAACTTCCTGTGGATGGACGTAAAGCCCGGTTCGATGGGGAAACCGATTCCCTTTTACGACATCAAACTGATGGATGCCGACGGGCGGATCTGCGACGAGGGGGAGGAAGGGGAGATCGTTATCGCCGTCGGCGCCGAAAAACCCCTGGGTCTTTTCAACGGTTACTACCGGGAGGAGCAATGGACCCGGGATGTTCTCCACGACGGGTACTACCACACCGGCGACATGGCCTGGCGGGACGAGGACGGCTATTACTGGTTCGTCGGCCGCGCCGACGACGTCATCAAGAGTTCCGGCTACCGCATCGGCCCCTTCGAGGTGGAGAGCGCCCTGATCGAGCATCCGGCGGTTCTGGAGTGCGCCATCACCGGTGTTCCCGATCCCGACCGGGGCCAGATCGTCAAGGCCACCGTAGTGCTGACCAAGGACTATCAGCCGAGCGAGGCACTCAAGAAGGAGCTCCAGAACCACGTCAAGAACGTCACCGCCCCCTACAAATATCCCCGTGAGATCGAGTTCGTCAAGGAACTGCCCAAGACCATCTCCGGCAAGATCCGGCGGGTGGAAATCCGTGAACGGGATCAGGACAAGGGGTAAAACGGAAGGGTTTGGCGCGCCGCCGGAAAGTCTTGTGTTCCCACGGCGCAAAAGAATAGACTGAAGGAAGGGCGGCCCGCCGTGGCCGCCGTTCTTTATCAACCGGCAAAATTTATTGCGAGTGAAGATATCCATGAGTGCAACGCAACAAAAGCAGGAACCCTACCCGGTCATCGATCCTCTGGAGTGCAAAGCCTGCGGTCGCTGTATCGCCGCCTGTCCCAAAAAAGTGCTGGCCATGGGAAAGGAACTCAATCAAAGGGGCTACCCCTTTGCCATTTACCTCGGCAGCGGCTGCATCGGCTGCGGCAACTGCTACTACACCTGTCCGGAGCCGGCCGCCGTCACGGTCCACATCCCTCTGGAATAGTCATTCGGGAGAATAATTTAAATGGTCATGCGTTTGGTTAAAGGCAACTCGGCGGTTGTCATCGGCGCCCTGTATGCCGGCTGCGACTGCTATTTCGGCTATCCCATCACTCCGGCCAGCGAGATTCTTCAGGAGGCCTCCAACTATTTCCCCCAGGCGGGAAGGCGCTTCGTGCAGGCCGAGTCCGAGGTGGCCGCCATCAATATGGTCTACGGCGCCGCCGCCACCGGGCGGCGGGTGCTGACCGCTTCCTCCGGCCCCGGCATCAGCCTCAAGCAGGAAGGGGTTTCCTATCTGGCCGGCAGTGAACTGCCGGCGGTGATCGTGGACATCGTCCGGGCCGGGCCGGGATTGGGAAACATCGGCCCCGAGCAGGGGGATTACAACCAGGTGGTGAAGGGAGGGGGGCACGGCAACTACCGCTGCATTGTGCTGGCGCCCAACTCGGTGCAGGAGATGTGCGATCTGACCATGCGCGCCTTCGACCTGGCCTTCAAGTACCGGAACCCGGTTTACGTGATGGCCGACGGCGTGCTGGGGCAGATGTATGAACCGCTGTGCTTCCCGGATCGGGTTGTCACTCCTCAAATCGACACCTCCTGGGCCGTGAACGGCACGGCGGAAACGCGGAAGAATCTCATTTCCTCGATTCTCCTCGATTTCGATCAGATGGAGGCCTTCAACAAGAGATTGCAGGAAAAGTATGCCCGCATCGAGCGGGAGGAGCAGGATTTTGAAGGCTATTGCCTCGACGATGCGGAAATCGTTTTGGTGGCCTATGGCATCAGCAGCCGCATCTCTCACAGTGCCGTGGATGTGGCCCGCGCCAAGGGGATCCGCGCCGGCTTGTTGCGGCCGCGCACCCTGTACCCCCTGCCCAAGGACAAGCTGCGGGAACTGGCCGTCAATCCCAGAAGTCGCTTTATCTCCGTGGAGATGAGCAACGGCCAGATGATCGAGGATATCCGCCTGGCCATCGACTGTTCACGGCCCGTGGGACTGGTCAACCGGATGGGGGGGAATCTCATCATCCTCGACGAAATCAACCGGAAAATTGAAGAGATGGCTGGTTAGAACATGACAAGAGAAAAAATCATCGGTCGCCCCAAGGGGCTTTATCCCGAATTCCCGCGGAAAGGGGGCGCCGCCCCCACCGCCACCCATTACTGCCCCGGCTGTGGTCACGGCGTCATCCACAAGCTGATCGGCGAAGCTCTGGAGCAACTCGGCATCCAGGACCGGGCGGTGGTCATCAGCCCGGTCGGCTGCGCCGTTTTCGCCTATTACTATTTTGATACCGGAAACATCCAGTCGCCCCATGGCCGTGCCCAGGCGGTCGGCACCGGCATCTCCCGTGCCCAGGACGACGCCGTTGTTCTTTCCTATCAGGGGGACGGGGATCTGGCCTCTATCGGTCTGGCCGAAACCATGCATGCCGCCAACCGCGGCGAGAAAATGGCGGTCTTTTTCGTCAACAACACCGTTTACGGGATGACCGGCGGACAGATGGCCCCCACCACCCTGATCGGCGAGAAAACCAGCACTTCCCCCATGGGGCGGGATTCCCGCGACAGCGGGTTCCCCATCCACATGTGCGAATTGATCAGCACCCTGCAGGCGCCGGTTTTCGTGGAGCGGGTTTCCGTTTCCGATATCGCCCATATCCGCAAGGCCAGGAAGGCGATCTTCACGGCTCTCGAAATCCAGCGCGACAAAAAGGGCTATGCCTTCGTGGAGATTCTCTCTCCCTGCCCCACCAACCTTCGTATGGATCCCGTCAGGAACGCCGAGTTCGTCAACGAACAGATGGAGAAGGAATTTCCCCTCGGCAATTTCCGCGACCACAGGGAAGAGGCTGTTTCGATTGTCCGCTCCCAGAGTGAATACGGCAAGGCGACCCTCGATCAACTGTTTCATCTGGAGGCAGGGGAAAAGGCGCCGCAGCAGCGGGACGGTTTCCAAGGGAAAGTTCAGGTCAAGGTCGCCGGTTTCGGAGGGCAGGGTGTGCTGAGCCTGGGCCTGATCATCGCCCGCGGCGGGGTTGCCGCCGGGCGGCAGGTTTCCTGGTACCCCTCTTACGGCCCCGAGCAGCGGGGCGGCACCTCCAACTGCGCCGTTATCCTCTCCAACGAAAAGATCGGCTCTCCCATTGTCTACCAGAGCGATATCCTGGTGGCCTTCAACCGCCCCTCCCTCGACAAGTTCGTCCAACAGGTGCGGGAGGGTGGACTCATCCTCTACGAAGGCTCCATCGGCGACTACCCGTTCCCCGCCGGGGTGCGGGCGCTTGCCGTTCCGGCTCTGGAGATCGCCCAGGAGGCCGGCGCGGCCAAGGCTTTCAATACCGTCATGCTCGGCGTGCTGATGGCCCAGGGCGTCCTTTCGTTGCCCGAATCCGCCATCGACGGCGGTCTGTCCCAGAGTTTCGCCGAAAAACCGCGGATACTGGAGGTCAACCGGCGGATACTGCAGTTGGGAGCCGACTGGGGCCGGAAACATATCTGAGATAGGGCCCGGTATCGTTTATTTCCCTGGTGGCCAAGGAATGGATCGGCAAGGATCCATTCCCTGGCCACTTTTTTATGGGACGCCCTTTTCTTCCGGGGTTAACCGCCGCCCACCGCTGGTTGCCTGTGGGGAAGAAAAGGATAGACTACTGTTATGTCATGCATTGAATAACTTGTTGAAACTTCAGGTTTGGGGTGTGGTTTCCGATGGGGCAAACTGGTTGCAAGGAAAAAATACTTATCGTCGAGGACCATCCCGAGGTCCGAATGCTTCTTCTGACGGCTCTCAGAACGGAGAATCGGCAGTTTATCGTGGCCGAAAATGGCCTGGAGGCCATTTTCAAGGCGCGCCAGGAGAAGCCCGACCTCATTCTCCTCGATGTCATGATGCCGGGTGGGATCGATGGTTTTGAGGTCGCCCGCACTTTGAAGCAGGACCCCGCCACATCCTCTTGTCCGATCATTACCATGACCGCCAAAATCCATGACGACGACCGACGTCTCGCTTTTGAGGCCGGCGCCGACGACTATATCAGCAAACCTTTCGATCTGGCCGAGCTCAAAAGTAAAATCAGCCGTTTGCTGCGACCCGCCTGAACTTGCCCCGTGATCCTCTTTTTCTCTTTGGCCGTTTCGAGCTTCGTTTATGTCCAGGCATCCTTTTTCGGAGCGCGTTGGAATCCGTTCCGGGCCGGAGGGGGAGAAAAAATTTGACAAAGCGTAAAAGGGGAGCTTATGTTCATGGGCTGAAAAAATTGAAACGGACGCATATGGTGCGTCGCAAGGCAGAGGAGGTTCACCGATCCGATGGAAAAAACATCCAAATCATGTGACAGCTGTTCCAAAAAATCTTCTTGTACCGTCAAGGACGCCAAACCCGGGGAGAGTCCCGATCAGCATCGGGACCGGCTGCTGATTGAACGGCGCCTTTGCTCGATCAAAAACAAGGTTCTGGTGATGTCGGGCAAGGGGGGGGTAGGCAAAAGTTCCACCGCCGTCAACCTGGCCCTGGCCCTGGTCCAGGAGGGGAAAGCGGTAGGTTTGCTCGATGTTGATATTCACGGGCCCAGTGTCCCCAAGATGCTGGGAGTGGAAACCGTGCGCCCCAAGGGAACCGAGGAATACATGCTGCCGATTGACTGTCATGGCCTGAAGGTCATGTCGATCGGGTTTCTGCTTCCCAAGCAGACCGATGCCATCATCTGGCGCGGGCCGATGAAGACCAAGGTCATCCAGCAGTTCGTCCGCGACGTCGAATGGGGGGATCTGGACTATCTGGTGGTCGATTGCCCGCCGGGGACCGGGGATGAACCCCTGTCGATTTTACAGCTTCTGGGGAGCAACACCAGGGCGGTGATCGTCACCACGCCGCAGGAAGTGGCGCTGATCGACGTCAAGAAGTCGGTCACCTTCTGCCGCCAGCTCGACCTGCCGGTTCTGGGGGTTATTGAGAACATGAGCGGTTTTGTCTGCCCCCATTGCGGTGAAGTGGCGGACATCTTCAAAAGCGGCGGCGGAGAGCGGATGGCGACGGAGATGGAGGTCTCGTTTCTGGGACGGATTCCCATCGATTCGGCCATGGTCGAGGCAGGGGACAGCGGTGTCCCTTATGTTGTCTCCCACGGGGGGAGCCCGACGGCGGCTTCGGTCCGGCGCATCGCTCAGGAATTGATCGAACAGACTGCCGATTGATCCTTATCGGCAGATCCGGTTAATACGGCAAAAGCCGCTCCCCGTTAGGGAGCGGCTTTTGCCGTTTTGCTCAGGCCCGGCCGGTCGGCGGGCCAAACCATGGTTCAGGCCTCAGCACCTCAGTCGAGGGTATAGGCGTAGCCGACGCTGCCGTAGCGGAAACGTTCTCCGAAGGTTTCCCGAAGGAGCATGGCGCCCTCCAGGCCGGTGCAGTGGGAGCAGGCGACGGTTTGTACGGCGTATCCCTGCAACTCGGCTATGGAGGCCGCCATCCGTTCTCTCCCAAGAAAGCCGAGGTGGGTGCCGCCGATCAGCGCCGCCAGGCGTTTTTCGCCGGTCTTGTCGATGGCATGGCGGATGATGTTGATCATACCGGCATGGGCGCAGCCGAAGAGGATGACCAGCCCCGCGGAGGTGGTGAGAACCAGGGATTGGTCGTCGATAAAAGGATCGGTTGCGTATTCATCGCCTTCTTTGATCTGCTGGCGCGGATCGGAGGATTCGAAGGAGGTAAGGCGGGGCACCTCGCCGCTCAGATAGATACCTTCTGCCACGGCCAGGAAATCGCGGCTGAAGACGAAGCGCCCGCCCAGGGATTCCAGGTATTCGCGGCGGAAGGGAACCCCCTTGAAGGTGCGGCGGATTTCCCCGCCGCTCTCGGTCGTCAGCCATCGCTCCCGGAACAGCTCCGGGTGGGCATGGATATCCACCTCGCCAGGAAGGGAACGGAGCGCCAGAGCCAGACCTCCGGCATGGTCGTCGTGGCCGTGGCTGATGAAGATTTTACTCACCGAGCGAAGGTCCTTGCCGAAAGCGGCGGCGTTTTCGGCCAGAAATTTTCCCCCTCCCGTATCGAAAAGATAATTCCCGGAAGGGGTTTCGATGAAGGCCGCGAAGCCGTGTTCGCCGCTGCCGATTCTTCCCACCATGTTTTCGCAAAGAACGGTGATCCTCAGTTTGTCAAGCATTGGTTGTCCTTTTCTAGGGTTGTCTGGTTCTTGGCGGCAACGTGGCGAAGAGATTCTTCGCCAGGTTGGAGATGGCCATACGCAGGCTGGGAGTTCCTCGGTGAAAAAAGCCTCCGCCGCCGGTTAAATCCCTTCCCCGTCCTTCATCCCGCCACAGTTCACGCGGGTCCGTCCCGGTTACCAGCCGGGCGTCCCCGTAAATGTCGATGGTTGAAAACGGTTCTCCGGAGCGGTATTCACCGAAATCGATGCCGACATGGAAATTTACATGAACCAGGATGACGGCGTCCGCCTCCTTATCCCCCAATTCCGCAAGAAGGGAAGGGGCGGCGGAAATGAGATCGCTCATCCCTCTGCCGTAGTGAGGACCGACCAGAACCACATCATAGCCTTTTTTCACCAGTTCCTGACGGGCCTGGTGGCGGATTATCCGGCTGAGGTTCACTTCGATCGGCTGGTCGTAATCGGGGTCGTAGGTGACCGGCAGCAGGGCCAGAGTGGCGAGGGGGGCTTCCCGGAAGGCGGGATCCAGGTATGCGGCTGTTTTCGGCCCGCCGGCGCAGGAGACGGCCAGCAATGTGGTGAAAATCAACCAGAAAACCATTGGGCGGATAGAGTTTTTTGTCATGGAATCCTCCCTTCTCGAAGGGCGCCCATCACTTTGTCCTGACACTCATTGTAATCAATGCCGGGGAGGATTCCTATGGCATTGTACCGGCAAACATGATATTTTTTGGCTATTCCATCGGGCCATTGGGACCCGGTCTCCATAAAGAAAGGTGAAGCAAAAATGAAAAGAGCAACCCCTCTTCTGGCAATTATTCTGGTACTTATGGTTTTGTTGCCGTTATCGGCCGGCGCCAAGGAGGAACGCAAAAAGCCCGAGAGTTCCGCAGACAGGATCAGCTATGCGCTGGGGGTGAATCTCGGCGGGAATTTTGCGTCTCAGGGCGTGGCCGTCAATCCCGATTTTCTGCTTCAGGGTTTGAAGGACGCCATGGCCGATTCTCCTCTTCTTCTGACCGACGAGGAACTCCGTGAAGCGATGCTCGCCCTGCGCGAAGATATGCAGAAGAAACAGCAGGCCCGCATGGAAGAAATCGGCCGCCGCAACCAGCAGGAAAGCGACGCCTTCTTTAAAGAAAACGGCAAGAAGAAGGGAATTGTCACCCTGCCCAGCGGTTTGCAGTATCAGGTGGTCAAGGAAGGAACCGGCAAAAAACCGGGCAAGGACGACACGGTGACGGTTCATTACACCGGCACGTTGCTCAATGGCCAGGAGTTCGACAGCTCCCACAAGCGGGGGGAGCCGGCCACCTTCAAGGTCGGCGGAGTGATCCCCGGCTGGACCGAGGCCCTGCAACTGATGAAGGAGGGAGGCCAGATGAAGCTTTTCATCCCGCCCCAGCTCGCCTACGGAGAGCATGGCGCCGGTCCGATCATCGCCCCCAATTCAGCTTTGATTTTTGACGTGGAACTGCTCAAAATTGAAAAGGCGAAGAAATAGCGGGTTTTTTAACAGAGAAAATCAGAAAAGCCGTTTTCTGCCAATGCGGGAGACGGCTTTTTCATTCTCCCAGGGGTATGCGGCGCCTTGACAACGCCAACGGGGATGACTATTTTTTAACCCGCAAGCTGCAAAGTGACATCAAAGGAGGGCAAAGATTCCATGAGCAATGAGGCAACCCAACGGGAAACAGGCACCATTTCCATCAATACCGAAAACATCTTTCCGATCATCAAGAAGTGGCTTTACAGCGACAAGGAGATATTTCTCCGCGAGCTGGTTTCCAACGGCATCGACGCCATCCACAAGCTGCAGCACATCAACGTCGTGGAGCAGCTCAAGCTGTTGGAAGATTATGCCATCGACATCACCGTCGACAAGGAGAAGGGGACACTCACCGTCAAGGACAACGGCATCGGCATGACCGCCGACGAGGTGCGCCGCTATATCAACCAGGTGGCCTTTTCCTCCGCCGAGGAGTTTGTCAAAAAATTCAAGGAGGTCGAGGATAAAAATCAGATCATAGGCCACTTCGGGCTCGGCTTCTATTCCTCGTTCATGGTGGCCAGGAAGGTCGAGATCCGGACCCTTTCCTATCTGGACGGGGCCACGGGGGTTCACTGGAGCTGCGATGGCAGCACCGCCTACGAACTGGAGGAGATCGAGCGCAAGGAGCGCGGGACGGAGGTCATTCTCACCCTCAGCGACGATGAGCAGGAGTTCCTCGATCCTCTCCACATTCGGGAGATTCTCAAGAAATACTGCAACTTCCTTCCTTATCCGATCCGCCTGGGGGGGGATCAGATCAACGACCGCAATCCCCTGTGGACCAAGCCCGCGTCCGAGGTCAGTGAGGAGGATTACAAAAATTTCTACCGCAAGCTCTATCCCTTCGCCGAGGAGCCCCTTTTCTGGATCCATCTCAATATCGACTTTCCCTTCAATCTCAAGGGGATCGTCTATTTTCCCAAGCTCAACACTGAGTTCGATGTCTCCAAATGCAGCATCAAGCTGTTCTGCAACCAGGTTTTTGTCTCCGACAACTGTCCCGAGCTGATCCCCGAGTTTCTGACCCCCCTCCAGGGGTGTCTGGATGCCCCCGACCTGCCTCTCAACGTGTCCCGCAGCTATCTGCAGAACGAACCCCAGGTGCGCAAGATCCGCGAGGTTCTGGCCGGACGGGTGGCCGGCAAGATCAACGACCTGGCCAAGGGGGAAGGGGAGGCCTTCGCCGCCGTCTGGGAGGATATCCACCCCTTCGTCAAGTACGGCATGATGCGGGACGACAAATTTTACGAGAAGGTCAAGGACCGGATCGTTTTCCGCGTCGCCGGCGCCAAGAACTACACCACTCTTCCCGACTATCTGCAGCGGGCCGAGACGACCCATGCCAAGAAGGTGTATTACGCCAACGACGAGGCCGCCCAGTCCACCTACCTGAAACTGTTTCAGAAACAGGGGATGGAGGTGCTGGTGATGGACGCCCTGATCGACAGCCATTTCATCCAGTTTCTGGAGATGAAGAATCCTGAGGTCACCTTCAAGCGGGTCGATTCGGAACTGACCGAAAACCTGATCGAAGCCGGGCCGGAAAAGAAGATCATCACCGGTCCCGACCAGAAAAGCGACGACGAGCGGATCGAGGCGATTTTCAGGGACAATCTGAAGGAAAAGGACCACAAGGTTCAGGTGCAGACCCTCAAGGACGACTCGGTTCCGGCGATGATCCTGCTTCCCGAAGAGAGCCGCCGTTTTCAGGAGTTGACACGGATCATGGGCAAGAAGGGACTCGACCTTTTCAAGGAAAGCACCTTCCTGGTCAACTTGGCCAACTCCCTGGTCAAAAATCTGCTCAAGATCGAGGCGGCGGGCAAAAAAGAGGAGGCGGAACTGCTGGTCGACCAGATCTATGATCTCGCCTGCCTGGCCCACAAATCCTTTGATAAGGAGCGGATGGAGGCCTTCCTCGAGCGCAGCAACCGGGTGCTGGAACTGCTGAGCAGGAAAGTCACCGAATAGGAAATCGGCTCAAAATATCGTTTTACGGTTGGCCATAAGGGGACAGGAAAGATCGTCCCCTTTTTTAATGGGGAGGAAAACCGCTTTCCGAGGGGCAAAGCCGGCATTTTCCGAGCCTTGACGAAGGTCCGAGGCTGAAGTATACAAAGTTGAGGGTGATCGATTTCCATCCTGCCGAATGTTGTCGGTCGCCTTGGTAATTTTCTTCTTCAAGACATTGAAAGGAACTACCAATGGTCGAACATCCTTTGGAATTTTACGGTACCAGCGTCGTTCTCCATTCCGACGGAAGAATCTGCGAAACCCCGGAAGATTTTATCAGAAGCTTTCATTTCCGGCAGGTGCTGGACGGTTACCTGGACCGTCTTTCCCGTCAGCATTCCATGCTGCTCGGCATTTTTGGCCAGGAACCGGAACTCTTCGTGTCGCGGATCAGAGCCTTTTTCGAAAGTTTCGGACCGGGAGTGGAAAACACGGTGATCCGGGAGAAAAGAGAGATCCCGCCGGAAGAGCGCGATCTGCTGGTAAACACCCTGGTGCTGCTTCTCAAGCTCAAAGCCGCCGAAGTCCCCGCCGTGCTGGAAAAGGCCGAAAAACTGCTCAAGGACAGCGCTCTTTTCATGCAGTTCGTCGACGGGCTCTATGAACACTGGCGCCGCATCGACCGCTTCCTGGTTATCTCCAACGATCGCCACAACCTGCGCCCCAGAACGGTTATCAAGGAAAATGTGGAGAAGCTCAACTCCCTCATCATCAACAGCTATCGCGACATCCGCGAAAGCCTCCTGGATTCCCCTCCCCGGACCTACCGGCAGATCCGCGCCGGCGCTGAGATGACGGTCATCACCCAGCGGCACCAGGACTTCCCGCTGGCCGGGCCCTATTCGCCGTGGGCCGAGGTGGCCATGATCCGCCAGTCGATCATCGCCCCTCCGCTGATCCTCAATCCTCCCATGAACAAACGGACGGGGAGTTTCGAGAAGATCTCTCGAAATCCGGCCGCCCTCTTCGAGGTAGCGCCGAATCAATGGCTGTGCTATCCGGCCAAGGTCGGGGACCTGGTCATCTATGTCTATTTTCACAAGGTCTTTATCGAACTGGGACTGCCTCTGTGCAACCTGTTCGAACTGGCTTCCGACGCCGACCTGAAGAAAAAGCCGGATGCTGTCTATTTCTACGGTGTGCCTGGGGACTGTCTCGACGGCCTGGCGGATTTTCCGACCGTTTTTTTCGAGGACGAGGAGAATGGCATTCTGACCGCCGCCGTACCGGGCCGGGATGAGTTCGGCTATTTTGGCTACCTGAAAAAAATGATCCTGACCCTCCACAACATCCTCATGATGAAGAGGGGACGGCTCCCTTATCACGGGGCCTTCGTGCGGGTGATCCTGAAGGGGGGCAAGGAGGCCAATATCCTGCTGATCGGCGATTCCGGTGCCGGAAAATCGGAAACCCTCGAGGCCTTTCGCAAGGTGGGGGATGAATATATCCAGGATCTGATCATCATCGCCGACGACATGGGCTCCATTGAGCTTTCCGCCAAGGGGAAACCCCTCGGTTACGGCACCGAGATCGGCGCCTTCCTGCGGGTGGATGATTTGGGGCCGGGCTATGCCTTCGGCCAGCTCGACGCCGCCATCATTATGAGTGCGGCGCGCACCAACGCCCGGATCACCATTCCCGTGACCTCCTATGACAACATCGTCAAGGGGCACGGCATCGATTTCGTTCTCTACGCCAACAACTATGAGGAGACCGGTCCGCAGACTCCCGTCATCGAACGGTTCACCTCCTGCGAAAAGGCGCTTGAGGTGTTTCGGGAGGGGAAGGTGATGAGCAAGGGGACCACGACCACCACCGGTATTGTGGGCACCTATTTCGCCAACATCTTCGGTCCGCCCCAGTACCGGGAACTGCACGACGACATCGCCGCCAGATTCTTTCAGGCCTTCTTCGCCAACGGTGTTTTCGTCGGCCAGATGCGTACCCGCCTCGGAGTGGGCGGATTCGAGACCACGGGCCCGGAGGAAAGCGCCAGGGAACTGCTCGAGATCATCCTCAAACAGTAGCGGCGGATCATCGGACGGCGCCGGACCAGAAACCGGTGGTTCCTTAGCCGTTTTTTCCCGACCGCCTGGCGATGCGGGAAACGATGAAAGGGGGGGCTTGCCGGCGGCGGGCAGAACGGGGAAGGGCCGATAAGGGGATCAGCGCGCCTCCTGGTACTGGCGGACCCGGAAATTGACGCCGAGTTCTTCGACCAGCCGGCGGGCGGCTTCCACATCGACGCCGGGGTAAGTGACCACCGAGGCGGTGACCGAAGGGATGAAGCGGTTGGCTTCGCGGAGGAAATCCTGAACCGCCGCGAAGGCGGCTGGTCCAAAGGGGGAGCGGGTGATCTGCAGATAGGTTTCGGCATCGTGGGCGTTGAGGGAGATGGACATGGCGTCGACCAGTCCGGCCAGTTCGGGGAGGATGTTGCGGCCGTGGACCAGATTGGCCTGGCCGTCGCTGTTGATCCGCACCTTGACCCCTTGCTGTTTCAGCCGGCGGGCGACCTCGATGACCAGGTCGAGGCGCAGCAGGGGTTCGCCGTAGCCGCAGAAGACCACCTCCTGATAGCGGGCCGGGTCGCCGATGGCCGCCATCACCTCATCGACGGAGGGTTCGTGGTCCAGTTTGAGGTAGTGTCCCTTGACCGTGAAGTCGTGAAATTTGGCGCAGAAGACGCAACTGTTGGAGCAGCGGTTGGTGATATTGAGGTAGAGGGAGTCACGAATGGTGTAGACGATGGGCGAGGCCGGACCGGCAACCTCGCCGATGCCCAGCAGGGTCGCGGTGTTGCGGCACACGATGCGGCTGATGTCGTCCATGGAGAGGCCTTTTAACTCGGCCACTTTTTCCGCCGTGACCCGCACCAGGGCCGGTTCGTTTCGCTTGCCGCGATGTCCCTGGGGGGCCAGGTAGGGGCAGTCGGTTTCCACCAGCAGCCGTTCCGCCGGAATCTCCGCCGCCACGGCGCGGAGTTCTTCGTTCCTGGGAAAGGTCAGGGGACCGGCAAAAGAGAGGTAAAGACCCAGTTGCAGGCAGCGCCGGGCGAATTCGCGGTCGCCGCTGAAGCAGTGCATGACCCCGCGGATTGATCCGCCGTCCGCTTCCTCCCGCAAAATCCGGTAGATCTCCTCATGGGCGTCCCGATCGTGGATGATGACGGGAAGATCGAGGCGCCGCGCCATCCGCAGCTGTTCCCGAAAGACCTTTTTCTGGGTGTCCCGAGGGGAGAGGTCGTAGAAGAAGTCGAGGCCGGTTTCGCCGATGGCAACCACCTTGGGATGGGTGCGGGCCATCTCTTCCAGTTCGGCCAGAGCCTCGTCGGTGGCGTTCCCGGCGTCATGGGGATGGATGCCGACCGCCGCGAAGAGTTGCGGGTAGCGCTCCGCCAGAGCGACATTGGCGCGGGAACTCTCGAGATGGCCGCCGACCGTGAGAATATGGATGATTCCCGCCGCCTCCGCCCGCGCCAGAACCTCGTCCAGATCATCGGCGAAGCGGGGATCGTCGAGGTGGGCGTGGCTGTCCACCAAAATCGGCAGGTTTTTTTCCAGGTGTGGATTTTCTCCGGACATGGCTTTCCTCGACTGGTTACTTGGCGGGGATTGCTTCCTCTTCGATGCGCGGAAACAGCGGCGCCGCCTTCTCGATCGTGATTCCCGGCCGCAGGCCTCCCCAGCCATCCTTTCCTTGTAAAGTGACATCTTCGGGATTCTGGCCGATGATGGTCAGCATCCGGCGACCGGTGTCCGGCAGGAACGGGGCCGCCAGCAGGGCGATAAGGCGGATCGATTCCATCAGGTTGTAGAGCACCGTTGCCAGCCTTTCCCGCTGTTCCTCCTGTTTGGCCAAGGTCCAGGGTTGGGTTTCGTCGATATACTTGTTGGCTTTGCTGACCAGTTCCCAAAGCGTCTGCAGCGCCTTGTTGAAAGAGAGATCGTTGAGGTGCTGGTCGATGCGAGGCACCGCTTCGGCAAAGGCGCGCCTGAAGGTTTCGTCGCCGTCGCCGTCAGCAGCGGGGGCGGGCAGGGTGCCGCCAAAGTATTTGTTGACCATGGCGCTGGAGCGGCTCACCAGGTTGCCGAGGTCGTTGGCGAGATCGGAGTTGATGCGGTGCACCAGGCCGGTGTGGGAAAAGTCCCCGTCCAGGCCGAAGGGGACTTCGCGCAGCAGGAAATAGCGGATGGCGTCGACGCCGTACTTGTCGATGAGCATGTTCGGCTCCACCACGTTGCGCAGGCTCTTGCTCATCTTTTTCCCTTCCACCGTCCACCAGCCATGGGCGAAGACCTTCTTCGGCAAGGGGATTCCCGCCGCCAGAAGGAAAGTCGGCCAGTAGATGGAGTGAAAGCGGAGGATGTCCTTGCCGATGACATGGACATCCACCGGCCAGAATTTTCCGTAAAGCCCCTGGGGGTCGTGGGGATAGCCGAGGGCGGTGATGTAGTTGCTCAAGGCGTCGAACCAGACGTAGATGACATGTTTCTCGTTGCCGGGAACCGGAATCCCCCAGGAGAAGGAGGTGCGGGAGATGGACAGGTCGCGCAACCCTTCCTTGATGAAACTCAGGATCTCGTTGCGCCGCGAGGTCGGTTGGATGAACTCGGGATGGGCCTCGATGTGGCGAAGCAGCGGCTCCTGGTAGCGGCTCATGCGGAAGAAGTAGGATTCCTCCTTGAGCTTCTCGGTGGGGCGTCCGCAGTCGGGGCAGCAGCCGTTTATGAGCTGGGTTTCGGTCCAGAAGGTTTCGCAGGGGGTGCAGTACCAGTCCTCGTATTCACCGAGATAGATGTCCCCCTTGTCGAGAAGGAGCTTGAACAGGGCCTGGACCCCCTGCTTGTGACGCTCCTGACTGGTGCGGATGAAGTCGTCATTGGTGATGCCGAGTTTTTCCCACAGGTTCTGGAATCGCATCATCACCCGATCGGCCAGCTGCAGCGGCGTCTCCCCCTGGGTGAGGGCCGCCTTTTCTACCTTTTGGCCATGTTCGTCGGTACCCGTCAGAAAAAAGACCTCGAACCCCCGCGCCCTTTTGTAGCGGGCCAGTACGTCGCAGGCCAGAGTGGTGTAGGAGTGGCCGATATGGGGAACGTCGTTGACGTAATAGATGGGGGTGGTGATGTAGAAGGACTGGCTCATGGTTCTCTCCTGGATTCTTTATTTATTGCCGTTTTTGTCGTCCGATTTCGGCCGGTTTTTCCTCCGCCGACGGTTGGGGCGCTTTTTGCCCGGCTCTCCGCCGCCCGCGGTTGAAGGCGGCGGGGTGGTTGAGGGCGGTTGGGACTGGTTCTGCGGAGGGCGGCCCTGCTTTTGCGGGGATTTCCCTTGGGGTGGCTGTGGCTGGCTTCGCTGACCCTTGGCTTTTTCCGGAGATTTTTTCCCCTGTCCCTCGGTGCGGGATGGCCTGGAGGCTCTCGGCCCTCTGGCCGGGCGGGGCCTCGGCGCCTCCTTCCCGGCCCCGGACGCGTCAGTGAAAGGTGTCGCCTGGGGAAAGGCGTTCTCATCGACGTTTGGCGGCTCGATCTCAGGGGGGTTGGTCCGGCCCTGATCGAATTCCTCCAGGGTGACGGCGAGGGTCTGGTTGTCCTCCGTTCTCAGGGTGATCTTGCCGGAAAGATAGTTGCTATCGGTTACCATGACGTTCTTGCCGTTGACCACGGTCCTGGTGCCGTTTTTGGGGAAGCCTTTCTTGATGGCCAGGTAGGTGTCGAATTCATAGGAAAGACAGCAGAGCAGCCTTCCGCATTGTCCGGAAATCTTGCTCGGGTTGAGGGCCAGTCCCTGTTCCTTGGCCATTTTCACCGAAACCGGCGAAAATTCGCTGAGAAAGGAGCAGCAGCACAGTTCTCGTCCGCAGATGCCGATGCCGCCGACCATTTTGGCCTCGTCGCGGACGCCGATCTGTTTCATCTCGATGCGGGCATGGAGTTGGTGGGCGAGGTCCTTGACCAGTTCGCGGAAATCGACCCGGCCGTCGGAGGTGAAATAGAAGATGATCTTGGAACCGTCGAAGAGATACTCGGCGCGGACCAGTTTCATCTGCATGCCCCGTTCCTCGATGCGCCGCCGGCAGAAATGGAACGCCTCGCGCTCCCGGTCCCGAAAACAGGCCTGCGAGCGGATATCGGCCTCGGTGGCCTTGCGGATGACGCTTTTGGTTTCTTTGGGGACCTGGTCCTCCGGTATTTCCTGCGGAGGGGAGGCGACGATTCCCAGGGAGCGGCCGCGGGCGGTTTCCACCACCACCGTTTCCCCCGTTTCGAGGTCGAGATCCTCGGCCGCGAAGTTGTAATGGCGGCCGGCCTGACAGAATTTTATGGAAACCATACGGGTCATCGTATCTTGCCGTTCGTCGGGATTAAAAAAATTGTTTTTTGCTCATTCCGCCGGGCGCGACAGGCGCATCAGCAGAACGTCCATCGTCAGTTGGAGATTGGCGTTTCCATCCAGTGCCAGACCGGCTTCCCGGAGGGCCTCCAGTTTGGCCAGCAGAGAATCGCTGGTTTCCCGTTCGGCGCGCCGGCGGATGATCTCGGCGAGGTCGATATTGATCAGATCGGCCTCGGTTCTGCCCTCCAGTAGAAAAAGAACGTCCCGGAAGAAAAGCTGAAGCAATTCCAGCCTCGCATCCTGAGCTTGTTTCTTTTCGGTCAGCAGGCGGGAGAGCTGAAAGTGGGGAAGTACATTGTCCATCGCCTCGGGGAGCGCGGCGATCTCCTCAATCAGTTTGGTCCTGTCGCGCCGATAAAGGTCCTGGTCTTCTTTCAGAGCTTTGGCCAGCGAACCGTCGGCGACCGCGGCCAGCACGCGGGCCTCCATCTCTTCCATGCCATGGTGCTGAACCAGGTGACGGGTCATTCCCTCGCGGGGGATTCTGCCGAAGTTAATCGTCTGGCAGCGGGAGCGGATGGTGGCCAGGAGCGAGTCCGGTTGCGAACTGACGAGGATGAAGAGCGTGCTGTCACGCGGCTCTTCCAGGGTCTTGAGAAAAGCCGACTGGGCCGCCGGCGTCATTCGCTCGGCATCATCGATGAGGCAGACCTTGCGGGGCGCCTCCAGAGGGTGATACTTCAGGTGTTTCTGAATCAGCCGGACCTCGTCGATCTTGATTGAGCCAACAGACCCGTCCAGGAAAAAAAGATCGGGGTGGACCTGCTGTGCCATTTTTTTGCAATTGACGCAAGTTCCGCAACCCTTTTTGTGGTCACAGAAGAAGATCTTCAGGAAATTCAGGGCGAGAAGCTTCTTGCCGACTCCCGCCGGGCCGGAAAAGAGATAGGCGGAGGCGACCCGCTCTCCGTCGAGACTCTTTTGCAGCAATTCCTTTTGTCGCTTATGGCCGATTATGCCGTCACCAAGCACGGTGCACCTCAGGAAAGAAGGGGAATGACGGCGGCTGCCACGGCGGCGCTGATCTCTTCTACGGTCAGCGTGGCGTCGAAAGTGCGGAACCGGTCCGGTTCGCCGGCGGCCAGACGGAGATAACCCTCCCTCACCCGGCGGTGAAAGTCCAGGGATTCCCGCTCCAGACGGTCGATTTCGGTTCCGGCATGGTGGCTGCGCCGTCGGGATCGCCGCAACCCCTCTTCGGCGGGAAGTTCGAAAAGGAGGGTCAGGTCGGGGCGGTGTCCCGAAGTGGCGAAGTGGTTGAGGCTGCCGATGAAGGTTGGGTCGATCCCCCGGGCGAAACCCTGGTAGGCGGTGGTGGCGTCGCTGAAACGGTCGCAGAGGACAATGAAATTTTTTTCCAAAGCGGGCAGGATGATTTCCTGCATATGCTGGGCGCGGGCCGCCAGATATAGGAACAGTTCCGCCGCGGGCGCCATCGGCCCCTGGTCCGGTTGCAGAAGCAGGTGGCGGATCTGGTCGGCCAGGGGACAGCCTCCAGGCTCACGGGTGACGATCACCGCATGGTTGAGGGCTTTTAGTTTTTCGGCGAGAAGAAGGATCTGGGTGCTTTTGCCGGATCCCTCAATCCCTTCAAAGGTGATAAAAAGTGACATGCCTGGTCAATTTTGGTACAAAGGAAGAATCAATAATTTAAAGAATTAACCATTATAAGTAGGGGAGGGGTGAGTTTCAAGGAAAACAAGGGCCGCAGGCTGATTGCGGAGGACTCTTGACCCTTTTCCCCTCGCTCTCAGGTTCAGGAAATCTATTGTGGCGGAACGTGACGTAGACATGGAGGTCTTGTGTAACAGACTCGAGGAGCGGATTGGTTACCGTTTCCGCGACGGCGCCCTGGTTCTGGAGGCTGTTACCCACAAATCGTTCAGCAACGAGCAGTCTCAGGAATTTCATCCCCCCTTCAACGAACGTCTGGAATTTCTCGGCGACGCGGTCCTGGGTTTGGTCGTCAGTGATTATTTGTTCACAAACTGTCCTCTCCTTTCGGAGGGGCGGCTGACCCGGATCCGCGCCGAACTGGTCAACGAACACAGCCTCGCCGCTCTGGCCCGCAGCCTCGATCTCGGCGGCTGCCTGCTGTTGGGCAAAGGTGAGGAACTGAGTGGCGGACGGGACAAGGAGAGCCTTCTGGCCGATTTTCTCGAGGCCTTGATCGGCGCGGTCTTTGCCGACGGCGGGCTGGAGAGGGCGGCCGAGGTGGTCACGGAAATCTTCGGG
>JAAZDE010000005.1 GCA_012512925.1 Desulfuromonadaceae bacterium | reverse complement strand
TAATCCTGGCCGGCCAGGGTCCGGGTGATCTCTCCTTCGAGGGTTCCGGTCAGGGTGATCAGCCGATTCTGGGCGAAGAGGACCGGGTCCAGGAATTCATTCGTTTTGGCCAGAAACCGCCCTTCCTTTTCCCGCGCTGCCACCGGTTCTCCTCCCAAGCCAAGGCGGTAGCTGTAGACCTCCAGTTCACTTCCCTCGTCTTCACTCCGGTTGCCGACGATAAGGCCGCCGAGAAGGAGGGTTTTGCCGACATGGATTGCGGGGTTCTCCTTGATTATCTGGAGATTGACACTGGGATCGACCCCCTGCCGGGCCGCTTTGGAAATGGGGTGGCTGCAGCCGGCGAAAATAAAGAGGGAAGAGAGGATCAGAAGCTGGAAGATGCTCTTGTTCATGGCGAATCTCTCCTGTCTGTTTATGAAAACTCTATCTTTTTGATGCCGATCTGCAACAGTTCACCTCTTTTCTCACAGCTCATGATGGTTTTGGCTTCAACCTGTTTTACTGAATCTTTTGTGGCGGCCACTCCTTGGAAAAAAATTCCTCTTTCAGCCTGTTTCGCGGCTATACTGTGTCATCCATCTCTTTTTTCACCGGGAAGGAACTATTTTGATGAGGGAGCGACTCAGAATCGGCACCCGGCGCAGCCGTCTGGCCCTTTGTCAGGCCCGCCAGGTTGCGGTGTTGCTGGAGGCGGCGGGAATGGCCACGGAGCTGGTCGGCGTCGAAACGGCGGGGGATCGGGTTCTCGATGTCGCTATCGGCAAAATCGGCGACAAGGGGGTTTTCACTCGGGAGCTCGAGGAGCGGCTGTGCACCGGGGAGATTCATCTGGCGGCGCACAGCGCCAAGGATCTGCCGTCAACCCTTCCGGCCGGTTTCGAGATCTGCGCCTTTACCGAGCGGGAGGCGGTCCATGATGTGCTGCTCTGTTGCCGACGGGGCCTGGAACCCGAAAATTCCGCAATACCTCTGCGGGTAGGCTCCTCCTCGGTGCGTCGGATCGCTTTTCTGAAAAGGATTTTCCCCCATTTGCAACCGATCACCGTGCGCGGCAATCTGCAGACTCGCATCGGCAAAATGAAAAGCGGTCTTTGCGACCTGCTGATGCTGGCCTGGGCCGGGGTTCGGCGTATGGGCTATGAACATCTGGTCTTCCGGGAGTTTTCGCCGCAAACGATTCCGCCGCCGGCTGGCCAGGGTGCGATCGCCGTGGAGGTCTCCCTGCAACTGACGGCCGAGAAGCGCCGCAGGATTCGCGAGGCGGTCAACCATCCGCCGACGGAGAAAACTGTTGGCGCCGAGCGGGCTTTTCTGAAGACGCTTCAGGGAGGATGCAGCATCCCCGCTTTCGCCCATGCCGTTCTGTCGGAAGGGAAACTGTGTCTCGACGCCGGGGTGATCAGCCTGGATGGGGAAAGATTGATCCGGGAGATGGGCGCGGCCGAGGCGGCCGACGGCCTTCGCCTGGGGGAGATGGTCGGGGAGCGGGTTCTGAAAACAGGAGGCGCCGACATTCTGCGAAGCATCAGGGAAAGTCGCGGAGAAGAACCCCCGGCGGCTGGAAAGAGGTGAAACCGCCATGAAGATCAAGCTGGGACTGGCGCAATTGAGCTGTTCGGTCGGCGATGTGGAGGGGAACTGTGCCCGTTTCGAAGAATATGCCCGGCGGGCCGCCGAGGCGGGGTGCGATGTGGTCCTCTTCCCGGAGATGACCGACACCGGCTACGACATGGCCGTTATCCGGGACAAGGCGTCCCCCTGGAGCGGGACACCTTTTCACAGTGCCCGGCGGGCCGCGATGGCCGCGGGAATCCATCTCCTGTGCGGTCTTTCCGAGCGGCAGGGGAAGGACATCTTCAACTCCCTGGCGGTTTTCTCCCCCGACGGCGAATTGCTGGGGCGTTACCGCAAGAGCCATCTGCTGAACGCCGCGCCGGTTTTTGAGGGGCGCTGCTTCACGGCCGGTGGGGGGTTGGCGGCGGTTGCGGTGAACGGGATGACATGGGGACTGTCCATCTGCTACGACCTCCGCTTTCCCGAATTGTACCGGGCTCTCGCCCTGGAGGGGGCGGAGATCCTGGTCAACTGCAGCGCCTGGCCTTTGGTCCGGCGGGAACATTGGGATATTCTGAGCCGGGCCCGGGCCGTCGAGAATCAGGCCTGGTTTGTGGGGATCAACCGGGTGGGGGCGGACGGCGATTGCCGCTTCTGTGGCCTGAGCCGTATCGTCAGTCCCGAGGGGAAGGTGATCGCCGAGGCCGATTCCGAAAAAGAGGAACTTCTGATCGGTGACATTGACCGGGAGGCGATTTTCCGTTTCCGCGACCGGCTGCCGGCCATGGCCTCGCGGCGCCCCGATCTTTACGGAAATCCGGGAGCAGAGGCCGGTCGGAGGTTTTGAATCGGGCTATGCCTGTTATAATTCCTGTCGAGCCGTGCCCTTTTACAATCTGTCTTGAGGAATTGTAATGTCTATTGAAAAAAGACAGCGGGTGGTGATCGAGGATGTGTCGCCGCAGATCGACGGCGGCCGTTTTCCCATCAAGCGGGCCGAAGGGGAGGAGGTATTGGTCGAGGCCGATATTTTCACCGACGGCCACGATCTTCTTACCTGCCGCCTTCTCTACCGCCGCGAGGAGGACCGCAACTGGTCGGAGGCGCCGCTGACGCCGCTGGTCAACGACCGTTGGCGGGGACGCTTCCGGGTCACCGGCCTCGGCCGCTATCTCTATGCGGTGACCGGGTGGGTCGATCACTTCGCGACCTGGCAGCGGGATCTCAAAAAGAGGGTTGCCGCCGGACAGGATCTCTCCGTGGAGCTTCTCATCGGTGCCGAACTTGTGGACAAGGCGGCCCGTTCGGCGGCCACCGCCGTCGACCGCCGGCAGCTGGAGGCAAAGGCGGCGCGGTTGCGCTCTGACTCCGCCACCATGGACGAGCGTATCGACGCCGCCCTGGATGACACCTTGACGGCGCTGATGGCCTCCTGCCGGGAGCGTCCCTTTCCCTCCGTTTCCTCTCCCTTTCTGGAGGTGGTCGTCGACCGCGAGAGGGCCCGATTCAGTACCTGGTACGAGCTGTTCCCCCGCTCCTGCACTTCCGACCCCCAGCGCCACGGCACCTTCAGAGACTGCGAAGCGCACCTTCCCGGAATTGCCGCCATGGGATTCGACGTCATCTATCTTCCCCCCGTCCATCCCATCGGCGTTCAGTACCGCAAGGGAAAGAACAACACCAATGCGGCGCTCCCCGGCGATGTCGGTTCCCCCTGGGCGATCGGGGGGGTCGAGGGGGGGCACAAAGCGATCCATCCTCAACTCGGCACCTTGGAGGATTTTCGCCGGCTGGTCGAAAAGGCCGCCGGCTATGGTCTCGAGGTGGCCATGGATCTGGCCTATCAGTGCTCCCCTGACCATCCCTATGTGAAGGAGCACCCCGAATGGTTCCGCCGCCGTCCCGACGGCAGCGTCCAGTATGCCGAAAATCCGCCGAAAAAGTATCAGGACATCTACCCGCTCCATTTCGAGACGGAGGCATGGCGGGAGTTGTGGGAGGAACTCAGGAGCGTCGTCCTCTTCTGGATCGAGCAGGGGATCCGCATCTTTCGGGTCGACAATCCCCACACCAAGCCTTTCCGTTTCTGGGAGTGGCTCATCGCCGGGGTCCGGCGGGATTATCCGGAGGTCATTTTTTTGGCCGAAGCCTTCACCCGCCCCAGGGTCATGCATCACCTGGCCAAGCTTGGCTTCACCCAGTCGTACACCTATTTCACGTGGCGCAACACCAAAGCGGAACTGACCGAATATTTCCTGGAGCTGACCAGGTCGCAAGGGAGGGAATACCTGCGCCCCAACCTGTGGCCCAACACCCCCGACATCCTCACCGAATACCTGCAGATAGGCGGCCGGCCGGCGTTCATGGTACGGCTGGTGCTGGCGGCCACCCTGGGGGGCAGCTACGGCATCTACGGCCCGGCCTTTGAGCTGTGTGAAAACGTCCCCGTCCGTCCGGGGAGCGAGGAATATCTCGACTCGGAGAAGTACCAGATCCGTTGCCGGGATCCCGAGGCGCCCCACTCCCTGCGTCCCCTGATCGCCCGCATCAACTGTATCCGGCGCGAAAACCGGGCGTTGCAGCGGGACTGGAATCTGAGCTTCCATCCCATCGACAATGATCAACTGCTCTGTTACAGCAAGCGGACCGACGATCTCGATGAGATCATTCTCATCGTCGTCAACCTTGATCCCCATCACCGCCATTCCGGCTGGCTGGAACTGCCGATGGCCGAATTCGGTCTCGAGGAGGGGAGTCCCTACCAACTCCACGACCTGTTGAGCGAGGCGCGTTTCCTGTGGAGCGGACCGCGCAACTTCGTGGAACTCGATCCTCGCGTCATCCCCGCCCATATCTTCCGCGTTCGGCGCAAGGTCCGTTCGGAGCGGGATTTCGATTATTACCTGTGACCGCTTTTCCGAAAGGAGGAAGAAACCCGGGATGACCACCAGAAAGGACCAAAGATCCATATTCCTGCCGGAGGACCCGCTGTGGTTCAAGAACGTCATCATCTACCAGCTGCACGTCAAGGCATTCTACGACAGCGACGGCGACGGCGTCGGCGATTTCCGGGGACTATCCCAGAAACTGGACTATCTGCAGGATCTGGGAGTGACCGCCATCTGGCTGCTGCCTTTCTGCCCGTCGCCGCTCAAGGACGACGGCTACGACATCGCCGATTACACCAATGTTCATCCGGCCTACGGCAACATCCGCGATTTCCGGTTTTTTTTGCGCGAGGCCCACGCCCGGGGCCTGAGGGTCATCACCGAACTGGTCATCAACCACACCTCCGACCAGCACCCCTGGTTCCAGCGCGCCCGGCGCGCCAAAGCGGGCAGCAAATGGCGTGACTATTACGTGTGGAGCGACACCCCCGACCGCTATAATGACGCCCGCATCATCTTCAAGGATTTCGAAACCTCCAACTGGACCTGGGACCCGATCGCCAAGTCCTACTTCTGGCACCGTTTTTATTCCCACCAGCCCGATCTCAACTTCGACAGCCCCCAGGTCCGCAAGGAGATCTTCTGGCTGCTCGACTTCTGGTTCGGCATGGGGGTGGACGGCCTGCGGTTGGATGCCGTCCCCTATCTTTTCGAGCGGGAGGAGACCAACTGCGAGAATCTCCCCGAAACCCATGCCTACCTGAAGGATCTTCGCGCCTACGTGGACAGCCGCTACGGCGACCGGATGCTGCTGGCCGAGGCCAACCAGTGGCCCGAGGATGCGGCGGCCTATTTCGGTAACGGCGACGAATGCCATATGAATTTCCACTTTCCTCTCATGCCCCGCCTGTTCATGGCGCTGCGCATGGAGGACCGCTACCCGGTCATCGACATCCTCGACCAGACCCCCTCCATCCCGTCCACCTGCCAATGGGCCATCTTTCTGCGTAATCATGATGAACTGACGCTGGAGATGGTCACCGACCGGGAGCGGGACTATATGTACCGCCATTACGCCCAGGATCCGCGGATGCGGATCAATCTCGGCATTCGCCGCCGCCTGGCGCCGCTTCTCGGCAATCACCGCCGCCGCATCGAGCTGATGAAAAGCCTGCTCTTTTCCCTTCCCGGCACGCCGATTCTCTACTACGGAGACGAACTGGGGATGGGGGACAACATCTACCTCGGCGACCGCAACGGCGTGCGTACGCCGATGCAGTGGAGCGCCGACCGCAACGGCGGCTTTTCCCGAGCCAACGCCCAGAGCCTTTATCTTCCGCTGATCACCGACCCCGAATACCATTACGAGACCTACAACGTGGAGGCCCAGCAGGCCAATCGCCACTCCCTGCTGCTGTGGATGAAAAAGCTGATCTCGGTGCGCAAGCGGCTGAAAGCCTTTGGCAACGGCACCATCGAGTTCCTGCTGCCGGAAAACAACAAGATCCTCGCCTTCATCCGCGCCTATGAGGATCAGCGTATCCTGGTGGTGGCCAACCTTTCCCGCTTTCCCCAATACGTGCAGCTCGACCTTTCGGCCTTCCAGGGGATGCGCCCGGTGGAGGTTTTCGGACGCAGCGAATTTCCAGTGATTCGTGACGTTCCTTACGTTTTGAGCCTGTCGCAGCATTCCTTCTTCTGGTTTTCGCTGGAAATCTGCAAAGGGGAGGAGGCCCAAATCACAATGGAGCAGATTTCCGGAAATCTGAAACCGATCGTTGTCCATGGGGAATGGGAGGCGGTTTTCGAGGAGACCCCGGTGGTCGCGCTGGAAAGCGCCCTTCTGGATTATGTGAAAGTTCGCCGCTGGTTCCGCGGGAAGTCCAAAAACATCAAATCGCTGCGGTTGATCGAGACGGTCCCGTTGCCTTTTGATTCCTGTCCGAGCCGGATGGTTTTTTTCCAGGTGGCCTACGAGGAAGGGGAGGACGAGAGCTATCTAATCCCCGTGGCCTTTGTTCCCCAAGGCGCGGCTGAGGAGAAATTCCAGGGGGGTGGACAGGCGGCCATCGCTTTTCTGGAACTGCCGGAACGGAATGAAAAAGGGTGGCTTTTCGATGCTCTGCACAGCAAGGATTTCTGTCGGGGGCTGCTGGAACTCATGACCCGTCGCCGTGCTCTGAAGGGACGGCAAGGAGTGCTGCGCGCCTTTGCCAGAAAATCGGTGCGTTTGCTGGCCGCTTCCGATGAAATCTCCATGGAGCCGCGCCTGTTGGGGGCCGATCAGAGCAACACCTCCATCGTTTTTGGTGATTCCTTCATCCTGAAGATTTTCCGCAGGATCGAGGTCGGCATCAATCCCGATCTCGAGATCGGCAGTTTCCTGACCGAAATCGGCTACCCCAACACCCCCAAGGTCAAGGGAAATCTCCAGTTTCGCAAGGAAAACGGGGACAGCGCCTGTCTCGGCATCCTCCACGAATACATTCCCAACCAGCGGGACGCCTGGAGCTACACTCTCGACATTCTCGGCGATTATCTGGAGCGCGTTCTGACCCTCACTCCCCAGTCGCAGAAGGAACTCCCCGCCTCCATCAATATCCTCAAGGTTCGCGACGAGGAGATTCCCCCGGAGGTTGCCGGTCTGATCGC
>JAAZDE010000047.1 GCA_012512925.1 Desulfuromonadaceae bacterium | reverse complement strand
GAACGGGACGCCATCCTGCTTTCCGAAGGGGAAAAAGCCCAGCAGAGCCTCGACATCGAAAGGGGTGAGCTGTTCCGCTGCCTCTGGTTCGACTTCGGCGACGAGCCGGGACGGCTGCTCTGGATCATTCACCATCTGGCCGTCGACGGCGTCTCCTGGCGGATCCTCATCCCCGACCTGCAGGAAGCCTGCGAGGGCCGGCCCCTGCCCGACAAAACCATCCCGTGGACAGCCTGGGCTTCGCAACTGACAAAGGTTGCCGGGACCAAAAAAGTGGAACTCCCCTTCTGGCGCGAGATCGTCGAACATTCCGGTCAATTGCTGAAGGCGGGTGCACCGGCTGTCACCACCCACGATGAAAGCTTCACCGTGGAACTGGACGAGGAGGAAACCCGCTCCCTGCTCACCGCCGCGCCGGCCGCCTATCACGCATCCCCCGAGGACCTGCTGCTGGCCGCCCTGTGCCTCGGTCTGGAGCGGTGGACGGGAAACTCCCTTGCCGAGGGAGTGCTGATCAACCTCGAAGGCCACGGCCGCGAGAATCTTATCGCGGGGGCTGACCCCTCGCGCACCGTCGGCTGGTTCACCTCCCTCTATCCGGTCAGACTGCGCACCGGCCGGGATATCAGCGACACTCTGATCACCATCAAGGAGGCCCTGCACGACATCCCCGGCCGCGGCGTCGGCTACGGCCTGCTGCGCTACCAGGGACACGAAGAGCTGGCCTGCGAGCCTCAGGTCGCCTTCAACTATCTCGGCCGCTTCACCAATCTGGAAAACGCCACGGCGTGGAGCCTGAGCGGCGAAGCCCACGGCAGCCCGGTCGCTTCCTCCTGGAAGCAGAACGCCCTTTTCGACATCAACGCGGTAATTGCCGGCGACCGGCTGCAATTTCATCTCTCCTGGCCATCGGAGGTCTTCGACCGCGATGAAATGGCTCGTCTGCGATCCATTGTCGGCAAAGCCCTGCGCGAGGTGCTCGCCCACTGCCGGGAGGCCTCACCCACATTCACCCCGTCCGACTTCCCGCTGGTCAAACCCTCAAGGAAGATCCTCAGCGGATTGCAGCGGAAATATGCCTCTCTGGGCGACATCCTGCCCCTGACCCCCTTGCAGCAGGGCCTGCTCTTCCACTCCCTCGAAGACAGGGAGGCCTACCAGGTGCAGCTCCGCTTCCGCATGGAAGGGAATCTCGATCCGGAACGATTCCGCAGGGCCTGGCAGCAGGCGGTCGACCGCCACGACCTGCTGCGCATGGCGGTGCCGGAAGGGGAAACATCCTTCATGGTCATCGTGGATGAGGTTCAGATTCCCTGGCGATATGCAGACTGGCGGCGGGAGAAAAACCCGAACCGGAAAGTGGAGGCCTTCCTCCAGACCGACCGTGAAGAGGGGTTCGATCTCAGCCGACCGCCACTGCTGCGCCTGAGCCTCTTCCGTGTGGCCGACCAGGCCTGGGAGGCCGTTTTCAACAGCCACCACATCCTCCTCGACGGCTGGTCCCTGTCCCAGGTGATGGCCGATGTGATGACCCTCTACGCAGGAGATGAACCGGGGCGCCCACTCCCCTTCGCCGACTACACCGAATGGCTCCGGGAGAAAGACACTGCCGTATCCCTGGCCTGGTGGCAAGGGGCTTTAGCGGGCTTCGACCGCCCAAACCATATCGATCTGCCCGCGGGCAAGGGGGGAGAAGGATTTGGCGAAACGGTTCTCCACCTGGACTCCGAGCTCTCCCACCACCTCCAAAGGGCCGCCCGCGACCTGAAAACCACCCCCGGCATTCTCCTTCAAACGGTTTGGGGGAACCTGGTTTCCCGAATCACGGGTGACTCCGATGTGGTCTTCGGCAACGTCGTCTCGGGACGCCCGGCGGAGATCCCCGGCATCGAGCGGATGGTGGGCCTGTTCATCAACACCGTGCCGGTCCGGATCGCAACCCAGGACAAGAGCTTCAAGGAGCTGGTCGCGGAACTGACCGAAGTCCAGGGGGAGCGGCAGGAGCACG
>JAAZDE010000046.1 GCA_012512925.1 Desulfuromonadaceae bacterium | reverse complement strand
AGAGAGGAATGCCGCATCATGAAAATCGCTTTCACCACCTCGGGGGAAAACCTTGATGCCCCCGTGGACAGCCGTTTCGGCCGCGCCGCCCGCTTTCTCCTCTTCGATCTCGATAAAAAGACCTTTGTGTTGATCGACAACGCCCAAAATCTCAATGCGGCTCAGGGTGCCGGCATCCAGGCGGCGGAAAACGTCGTCCGCGCCGGAGCCGACGTCCTCGTCACAGGCCACTGCGGCCCCAAGGCCTTCCGCGTCCTGCAGACAGCCGGGGTAACGATTTACAACTGCGAGGCCGCCACCATTGCCGAGGCTCTGAAACAGTTTAAGGAGGGTAAACTCCAGGCGGCCGCATCAGCCGATGTGGAGGGGCACTGGTAATGAGTTCCAATCGGGTCATCTACACACCCATCGGGATCATTCACAGCGAACACAGGTTCAGGGAGAAAACCCCGATTCAACCCAAATACGCCCAGGAATGCGTGGGTCAGGCGGAAATATTTCCGGAATTTGTCGATGGCTTGCGGGACATCGAAGCCTTTTCCCACATTTATCTCCTCTTTCACATTCATCAGGCGGACCCGGCGCAACTGATCGTGAAGCCTTTTCTGCAGGACGAGGCCCACGGCGTTTTCGCCACCCGGGCTCCATGCCGCCCCAATCCTATCGGGATCAGCATCGTCGAACTGATCCGCCGGGAAGGCAATATTCTGCACCTCAAGGGTCTGGACATCCTTGACGGCACTCCCTTGCTGGATATCAAGCCCTACACCAGGCGCTTCGATTGCGTGACCACTACCAGGAACGGCTGGCAGGATGCCATCGACGAGGAGACCGCTGCACGGCTGGGAAAACGGGCCTACAATGATTCCAGGGGGAATAAACCATGATCCTGGCAGTGGCCTCCGGCAAAGGGGGCACCGGTAAAACCACCTTTGCCGTCAATCTGGCGCGGGTGTTTGATTCGCCGGTTCAGTTGCTCGATTGCGACGTGGAGGAACCCAACGCCCATCTTTTCCTGAACGGAACCCCAATCGGAAAAGAAATCGTCTCCATGCCCATTCCCGAGGTGGATGAGTCGCTCTGCGACGGCTGCGGGGAGTGCGGCCGATTGTGCCAATTCAAGGCCATCGTCGCCATCAAGACCACGCCGCTGATCTTTCCGGAACTCTGCCATGGCTGCGGCGGCTGCGCCAAGGTCTGCCCTCGCCATGCCATACGGGAAATCGATCACCCCATCGGCGTCATTGAAACTTCCCGACAAGGCCATATCTCGCTGATTCAGGGGCGGCTTGACATCGGCGTGGCCATGGCTCCACCCCTCATCCGTGCCGTCAAAAAGCGTCTGCGACCCGGAGTTCCCGCCATTCTCGACGCCCCGCCCGGCACTTCCTGCCCGGTGGTCGCCACCCTGCGGGAGGTGGATTTTACCTTGCTGGTCACCGAGCCGACTCCCTTCGGACTCCATGACCTGAAACTGGCGGTGGCCATGATCCGGGATCTGGAGGTTCCTTTCGGGGTGGCGGTCAATCGTTGCGGTGTCGGCGACGACCGGGTTCATGAATTTTGCCTGGCGGAGGATATCCCCATCCTGCTTGAAATACCCGATGACCGGCGAATCGCGGAAGCCTATTCCAGAGGGCGGCTGATTGTCGATGCCCTGCCGGAATACCGTGCTCCGTTTCTTAGTCTTCTGGACCAAATCGGCTTTGCTAAAAAAACGACGGACAATGAATCATGACCACAGCCAAATACGTTTATGGACCGGTCTGCTCCCGGCGTTTGGGACGCTCCCTGGGAATCGATCTGGTCCCGTACAAAATCTGCAGTTACGACTGCATCTACTGCCAGTTGGGACGGACCACCGAACTGACCCTGGAGCGCCGGGAATATGTTTCCATCGAGGCGATTCTGGCGGAACTCCATAAAAAACTGCGGGATGATCCCTCGCCGGATTACATCACCTTGGCCGGCTCGGGCGAGCCGACTCTCAACAGCGGACTGGGCCGTCTGCTCGAGGAAATTCACAGGATCACCAAGATCCCGGTGGCGGTGCTGACCAACGGCTCGCTCCTCTGGAAACCGGAGGTTCGCCAGGAACTGATGAGGGCTGATCTGGTGATCCCTTCCCTGGATGCCGGCGATGAAGCCCTGTTCCGCCATGTCAACCGCCCCCAACAGGATCTGACCTTTGAGAAGATGGTCGACGGGCTTATTGAGTTTCGCCAAGAGTTCTTCGGCCCGATTTGGCTGGAGGTTTTTTTGCTGGCCGGCATCACCGGCATTCGCTATGAGGTGGACAAAATCGCCGCCCTGGTGGAGCGCATCCAGCCGGAGCGGGTCCAGTTGAACACCGTAGCCCGTCCTCCGGCGGAAGAATTCGCTTTCGCCGTACCGGAAGAAAAACTGAAACGATTCGCTGAATTGTTCTCCGTTGCGGCTGAGGTAATCACCGAAACGGCCGGAGAAGAGGTCCCGTCCCTTTCATCCGGGCCGGGATCAGAAGATCAGGAAATTCTTGCGCTGTTGAGCCGCCGCCCCTGTCCGTTGACCGAGATTGCCTCGGGCCTCCGCATCCCTCCCAACGAAGCGCTCAAACGGCTGGAAAAACTGGCGCGGGGAAACATGATCGCAACACTCTCCAAAAACGGCCTGATTTATTATCAAACAGTGAGATCGTCATGACCAAGGAATTGGTTGTCATCAGCGGTAAGGGGGGCACCGGGAAAACCAGCGTCACCGCTTCCCTGGCCGTATTGGCGGGGTGCTCGGTGATCGCCGACTGCGACGTGGACGCGGCCGACCTGCATCTGGTTCTCTCTCCCAAGATCCAGCAGCGCCATGAATTCCGCAGCGGCCATGAGGCGGTCATCCGGGAAAAAGATTGTATCGGGTGCGGCGCTTGCCTGACCCACTGCCGTTATGACGCCGTGTCGGCAAGTGGAGGCTTCGGGAACCACTCCGCCACTGGTTTGAAATCGGTCTGCGGGGATTGTGATTTCTGCGTCCGCTCCTGCCCCGTCAAGGAGAACGAAATTATCCGCATGATGGAGGCAGGGAGCGCCGGGAGCCAAAAAAGAACCTTCCGGATCGATCCCATCGCCTGTGAAGGGTGCGGAGTCTGCGTCCACTTCTGCCCGGTTCAAGCCATCGATTTCAAGGAGCGAATCTGTGGAGAATGGATGATCTCCGCCACCCGATGCGGCCCCATGGTTCATGCCCAACTCGGGGTTGCGGCGGAGAATTCGGGAAAACTGGTCTATACGGTGCGCCGCGAAGCCCAGCGGATCGCCAAGGAGGGAAACTACTCCCTGATCCTGGTGGATGGTCCTCCAGGCATCGGCTGTCCGGTCATCGCTTCCCTGACCGGCGCCGATCTGGTCCTGGTGGTGACGGAACCGACTCTGTCGGGTGAGCACGACCTGGAGCGGGTGCTTTCCCTCACTCGCCACTTCGGCATACCGGCTTCGGTCTGTGTCAACAAATGGGACCTCAATCCGCAGATGACCACCCGGATCGAGGACAAAGCCCGCGGCTCCGGAGCCATGATCGGGGGACGCATCCGCTATGACCGGGCCGTTACTCTGGCGCAGATGGAGGAAAAAGCGGTGGTGGAGATCTCGTCCGCCGCTTCCGGGGATGTCGGCGCCTTGTGGGAAAGTCTGCTTGCCGCCCTAATTGACGGAAACGATAAAAATCAACCCCCGCGGCTGTCACAGACAGCCGGAGACAACCTGAAAACAAAGGAGAAAACAACGTGAAAATCGCCATTCCCCTGGCCAATGGAAAACTTTCGATGCATTTTGGCCACTGCGAAAAATTTGCTCTGCTGGAGGTTGATCCTGCATCACAAAGGGTTCTGAATCGGGAAGACATTGAATCCCCTCCCCATGAACCGGGAATGCTACCCCCCTGGCTGGCCGAGCGCGGCGCCACCGTCATCGTCGCCGGCGGGATGGGTCAGCGCGCTCAGGCCCTCTTCACTCAGAAAGGTATCCAGGTCCTGGTCGGCGCTCCCGCTGAAACTCCGGAAAATATCGCCGCCGCCTATCTGGCCGGAACCCTGCAGACCGGCGTCAACCTCTGTGACCATTAAGGCGAGGAAGGAACCGGTCGGTCCGGCAACTTTGCCGGCACCTTTGGCCGGGGGATGACCTGAAAGGGGCATGCCTTCCTTCACCGCCGGACCTGACAGGCTGCTGGAAACCCGCTTTATAAACCGCGAGCCTTGCCCGGTGAATGCGGTTCCGGGTTTTCAGCAGCCTGGAAGGGTCTTTAAAAGACTGCAGATGAACAAAAAAAATCTCTCAGGCAAGTGGCGAAGTTTTTGACCAGGGCACCCTAAAAATACACCGGCCAACGTCGGAGGAACCATGCAAACCTTTCTTGATTGTGTTCCCTGCCTCCTGCGCCAAACCATCGAGGCATGTCGCATGGTCGGCACGGACGTGGAGGTTCAGGAAACTGTCGTGCGGCAGGTTTTGGAAAGCCTCTCCGGAAGCGATTTCAGCCAGCCTCCGCCGCGACAGGCCCAATCAATTCATCGCCTTATCCGCGAATTGACAGGGCAAAAAGATCCTTACCAAAAGATCAAAAAGCGGTTCAACCTCCTGGCCTTCGGCCTGCTTACCGATCTTGAGCAAAAAGTCGCGCAAGCGCCGCAGCCGATGGCCACGGCGGTACGTCTGGCCATTGCCGGCAACGTGATCGACATGGGGATTACCGGAACGCTGGAGGATGCCCAAATTCACGAGGCGATTCGTCATGCGCTGGCCTACCCTCTCCAGGGGGATTTGGACCAGTTCTTGGCCGCCGTTGCCAAGGCGCAGCGTATCCTTTACCTGGCCGACAACGCCGGGGAAATCGTCTTTGACCGGCTGCTGCTTCAGCAGCTTCCTCTGGAGCGGGTGACCGTGGCCGTTAAGGGGGCGCCGATCATCAACGATGCCACGGTCGAGGATGCCGTTTTCGCAGGTATCAATCAGATGGCTACCGTGATTGACAATGGAACCGATGCTCCCGGTACTCTCCTGTCGGAATGCAGCGAAACCTTTCTGCGCCACTTCAACCAGGCGGATCTGATCATCGCCAAGGGACAGGGCAATTATGAAACGCTCAGCGACGTGCCGAAGGACATCTTCTTTATTCTGAAGATCAAATGTCCGGTTATCGCCAGGGATTTGGGCGGGGCCGTGGGGGATCTCATCCTGCGGCGTTCCCAACATCAATGAATTTGGGGGAAATATACGGGCAGGTAATCGGGGACCCCTTTTCATCTGCGGTCGAGGTTCTCACGGATAGGGCAGTTGAAGAGTGGCTTCCAACGGGAGAGTTTCTGCGGCTCCTCCGCGTTCTGACTCCGGATGAGGAAAAATCTTTTGAAAAATGGTCAAGAGAGGGTGAATAGGCGTTCGAGAAATATTGGAAGGATCCGCGAAAAAACTGGGGATGATAAAAACAGGGAAAAGAAAGCACCCGGCCATCCCATTGCAGGCATAAAATGAAGGCAGATGCCACCGGACGCATGGGGTACCCATTTTGTGACGAGATGTGCCCAATCGATGCTTTTTTCGAAAAAGGAGCTGATGATGAAGAAATACCGCAGAAACCTGACAGTAATCGATGCCATTCAATGGAACGGGCAAACCTATGGGGAAGCCAAAAGTCTTTTTGCCAAGGCAGGCCTGCCGGGCCGCTCAATGATGAACGAGGACAGGAGCCTGATCATCCCGGCCCTCGAAGGACCGCTGAGGGTTGAAAAAGGGGATTATATCATCAAGGAGCCTACCGGCCAGTTTACCTCCTGCAAACCTGCCTTTTTTTTGGAAGCCTATGAAAAAGTCAAGGAGTAGAAGGAGGTTGTCATGAGCCGCCATGGGGAAAAGAGCCCCGGTCCGGTACAGAGACCTTGTCGGCTCTGTGAAGGGGAGGCAATCTCCTTGGGAGGAGATTAAATCAGGGAACAGCCGGACCGGTTCCCGGACGGGCAATCTGCCCAAGGGCGATTCTCAAAGGTTTACAAATTCAAGAATCATTACCAAATGTTTTTTCATCTCCCGCCAATATCCAGCCCTTGGGCAAACCATCGGCACAATTTCCCAAGCTCTGAGTCTGCCTAACAAGCACTGATGTCGGTACGTGATTCCCTGATCCCCAGGTCCGACCTTGTCAGGCACAAAATGCCTGGCTCGGGAAAGGCCGACCGGCATCAGCGGCCATGGGACCCAATGGTCAGGTCGGCGGTGTTTTTGCCGCTCCCCGGGCCAAGCGAGCCCGTTGATCAGCGGCCGCAACCTTCCCCGCCGCAGCTTCTCCCGGGTCGTGCTGTTGCTCAAGCGCCGTTAACGCGCCTTCGATTCGTTGGCGAAACGCTTCAATATCTTCCCCGTCGTTCAGCCTCAGTGGAGAACCGAAGGATACATCGATGCGGGTGAACGGTTTCGGGATCTGAAAACGATCCCAGGCTTGGGTCAGAATCCAGCGGCGCCGGGGAATGGGTGCTGCAATCAGAATCGCGGCTCCCGTGGCAAAAGAGAGTTTGGCGATCCCGGAGTTCACATAGTTGCGAGGTCCCCGCGGGCCGTCAACGGCCAGGTAGGCGGGTGCGCCACCTCGAACGTGTTCGATCAGATGTTTGAGAGCGGCTGCCCCTCCCTTGGACCGATCCTTGGTTTGCGTCGAGCCGCGGATGGGGATGATGCCGCTGACGAGCAGGCTGGGGATCAAGAGATCGCCGTCGGTCGAACGGGAGACCATGGCATAGGTGCCAGGCTCACACCCGATGATGGCGGCGAGTTGATGGCAATGCAGGATGGCGTATACATAAGGACAGCTATCCTGGCGCAGCGAGGGTCGCGGATCGTTCCGCCAACGAACACGGCAACTCCAGCGCAAGAGGCGCAACAGAAAAGCGATCAGCCAGGCGGTGGTAAACCGTAGGATTCTCATCAGGCGGTGTGAGGGGAATAAATTGTAATGATTTTATCATTTGTTGAAATGGGCACTTTTTTGTCTTTCCTGGGAAGGATATTCAATGGGGGGACCTGGGGCCCGGCTTGATAGATTCAAGATTTTCTGTTTGGAGTGTCGCCCACGAACCTGGTCAGGATCTTACCCTTTTCAGAAAATTCCAGGAATGGGTAATCAGTCGTTCAAAAAACGGCACCATGCTTCGCGGAAAAAGGACGGCGGCAAAGCCGACCAGCGCACACTGACCGCCGATGTCCTGCCCAGATGGGGCTCCTTAAAGGCCGGGAGCATTGCCCGGTCGGATGTTTTTGTCCTGTTGGATGATATCAAGGATCCTTCCGCCCCGGTTATGGCGAACAGAGTTTTGGCACTGGTCCGGAAGATGTTCAATTTTGGCATTCAGCGCGGAATACTGCAAGCCAATCCGGCGACGGTGATTCAAGAACCCGCTGTTGAAATTCCGAAAGACCGGTTTTTGTCAGAGCAGGAAATCAAAAGGTTTTGGCATGGCCTGGATCAAGCCAATATTCAAGAGACTCTCAAGGGTGGAGAATCCCGAAGCGGACGAGTTATCCGGGATTGCCCGTCCGCTTCGGGAGTGGCGCCGTTTCATCGTTTTTTTATTTGAAGATTAGAATGCCCGGCCTCTGCTCTGGTGTTTCTGGTAGCGATGATTGGCACCGCGATAAACCCTATGGTCCGGGCCCCTGTTGTGGTGTTTCTGGTAGCGATCATGGGTGCGGCGGTAATCCCGGTAATTGGGGGCTCTGTCGAAGCGTCTCTGGTGGCGATCGTTGGCGCCGCGATAAACCCTGTGGTTCGAGCCTCGGTTGTGGTGTTTCTGGTAGCGATCATGGGTGCGGCGGAAATCCCGGTGGTTTCTGACTCCCCGGTCATGGGATCCTCTTTGATCCCTGCCGAAATGGGCACCCTTTAGCCTGTCGCCATTTGGTCCCCGTCTGGACTGGTTGTTTACTTCTCCCCGTTTGTGCCCCGCTGCATCCGGGGGTGCCGACCATGCCGGCGTTGCGACGAGAACTCCCACAAAGACCAGGGACACTGCCAAGCCTGCTGGCCACGCAAATTTATTCATGACGTCCTCCTTTTTTAAAAAGCTGGAATTCGCCAAGTAAATGCTCTGGAGAAGATTTTTTGTTACACCAAATTTTTTATTTGGTTGGTATTTGGTTGAATTGGTTGGGGTCGGACCGCAACAACTTATTGAAAAACAATGCAAAACGACTTTTTTGGAAGGACCCAAAAGGGCTAACGGCCGATTTTCAGTGGAAATAAATAACGCCGGAAGGGGGCGCGGAAGAAGAGCCCATCTTCAGCACAACGCTGAATGGGAAAGCCCCGGGTCCGTGAGGAACCGTGGTTTTTTTGAATGGCTGATCAAGGTCGGGTTTGCACTCAGGACCTCCACCCAAGTTTGACACCCCTTGACCAAGTATTTCCGAGCGGTTTTAACATCCACACCCAGGCTATGCAATAAGGGGCCAGCTTTTTCAGCTAACCCCCTGTTTTTATTATGGCGGAGAGGGAGGGATTCGAACCCCCGGTGGGTTTCCCCACAATTGATTTCGAGTCTTTTTTTGTATTAATCCTATGCTTTCCTAATCTTTCCATAATAACTTGAAATTATTGTAGATAATGCTTATATTAGGTCCTAACTCTTCCTGAAAAAACCTCTAATTTCACCTAGAAAAGCGGGACAAAAGCGGGACAAAAGCGGGACAAAAAAAGAAGGCTGCGGAAGGAGAGACAATCGTGGCGGGTGTGTGGAAAAAAGGGAAAAATCAAGGGATTCGTTATCGGGAACACAAAGTCCGGAAAAATGGCGTCAAGTTCGACAGGTATTATGCTGTTCGCTTTAAGGTGGACAACAAGGATTACGAACAAGGGATGGGATGGGCCTCCGAAGGTTGGAACGAAGAAAAGTGTCTCGAGGTTCTGCGGGAACTGAAAAAAAATGCCAAAGAAGGCAAGGGCCCAAAAACCCTGAAAGAGAAGAGAGAAGAAGTGAAACGGAAGGAAGAACGGGAAGTTTCTTTTTCATCCCTGGCGGAGGAGTATCTAAGGCATCATGCTTCTCAAAAGAAAGATGGTGGAAAGTCGGATAAGCGTACGTTGGATGCTGATATCCTCCCCAAGTGGGGAAACTTGAAAGTGCGGGATATAAATCGACGAAAAGTCGTTTCGCTACTGGATGAAATCAAAAGCAAGCCTGCCCCTGTCTTGGCGAACCGCACCCTCGCTTTGGTCCGGAAGATGTTCAATTTTGGAATTCAGCGCGGAATCCTGGAAAACAACCCGGCGACAGTGATTCAAAGGCCCGCTGTCGAATATCCGAAAGAACGGTTTTTGTCGGAGCAGGAGATCAAAAGCTTTTGGCATGGTTTGGATCGAGCCGATATCCACGAGTCTATCAAAGGCATATTGCGGCTTATTCTGGTGACCGGACAACGTCCTTCCGAGGTCCGGGAAATGCGTCATGAGGAAATTGATGGCTGCTGGTGGACGATTCCTGTGGAACGGCTAAAAACGGGCCACCACAAAAACCGCCGGAAAGCTCACAGAGTATTTCTCTCGCCCATGGCTTTGGAAATTATCGGCCCTGTTAAAAAGGGACTGGTTTTCCCGGGCCCGTTAAATTCCTCAAACCCTGTCGGAGAAGCCAGCATCACCCAGGCTATCCACAGGAATATGGAGGTTTTTCAAATCACCGAGCATTTCACCGCCCATGATTTACGAAGGACAGCGGCGACCATGATGACCAAGTCGGGAGTGTCCCGGTTCGATGTCTCCCGAATTCTGAATCATGCCGAGGGTGGGGTCACATCGATTTACGACCAGAATGATTATGCCTCCGAAAAAGAAAGAGGACTCAAAATCTGGAGCTGTAAATTGGCGGCCATCCTTGGAGACCAGAAGCCGGACAACGTGATCGAATTCCGCAGAAGGTAATGGAGGGGGCCGTTTCAAATCGGGGGTTTTTATTGCTGAAACACGCCGTCCGGTTTTAACGGGGCAGCAGGTCTTGCCTTGGGTGTAAGTCCCAGGTTTACATCAGAAACCGGGTATCAGTGTCCTTGGAATTTCTTTGATACCGGAAGAAAATGGTCAAGGTTTTTCTCCGACAGGCTCCAGGCATTTCTCCCCCTCATTCCGGGGACTGTTGACGTAGGTGGACACCGGTTTCAGAGCCAGTTGACCGTCCTCCACGGGACGCAGCAGGGGCTGGAGCTTTTCCGGACGGTGTTCATCCGGGTCGAGCCACAGGGAGAATCCGGAGGGTTCCAGGATCACCGGCATCCGGTCGTGAATGCGGGACACCTCCTCGTTGGCTTTCGTGGTGAGGATGGTGCAGGACTCGATCACAGCCTGGTCCTGGGGATTCTGCCACCGCTCCCACAGGCCGGCAAAGGCCATCGGCCGATCGTCCCTGCGGCGAATCTGATACGGCTGACGGCTGCCGGATTGTTTGTCCCATTCGAAAAATCCGAGTGCGGGGATCAGGCAGCGGCGCTGCCGGAACGCGGACCGAAACGAGGGGAGGGTAGCGGCCGTTTCCGAGCGGGCGTTGATGGTGCGGTAACCGATCTTCGTATCCTTGGCCCAAGGCGGAATCAGGCCCCAGCGGAGCATGACCAGGCGGCGCCCCGTTTCCTCCTGGCGGATGGCCGGGACGGACTGGGATGGGGCGATGTTGTACCGGGGCTCCAGGAAGCCGTTCTTCTCCACACCGAAGATTTCGATCAGATCGTCAAGGGTCAGTATCAGGAAGTAGCGTCCGCACATGAGGGAAGTCTACCATGCTGGAAGGCCTCTTGCGCTTGTTGAAAACGCGTGGGAAATGGCCTTTCATTGGGGTTGGGCGTCCTGTGCTGTGCTGTATCAATCGATACGGGGACGCCCTTGCGGATCACCACCGGGGGGTGAGCGGTAACTTGCCAAAGATTGCAGTATTTTTTATGGGGGATTTGAAGGGAAATTCGGGGGCACATTGTTATCGTGCTCCCGAAAGCATTGCTGTTTCATAAAATTTCTCCTTTCGAGTCAAAGTCAAAATCGTTGAGGTAAAGATCGTGACAGATCACCTTGTCCGAGTTCTGGTTTTCGATCTCCCAGGCCGCTTCGTCGCCTACGCTTTTGCGTATCTTTTCGATTTCGGTTCCCAGGACGGTGGCCAGCCATTCCCCGTTCTGTTCGGGCATCGGGGTCAGTTGGACGATGCAGATGAACGGCATGGTGTCGGTGCAGGGATTCAGGAAAGAACAGCGGGCACGAGTTGCGATGATCTCGTCTTCCCGCAACGCGATCCCCTTCTTACTGGCGACATGAAAGATGAAGCTGGGCGGGATGGTGGCGTTGAAGTCGGGACCGTGCAGACGCATTTCGTCGGCCTCCTCCGGGTATTCCTCCAGTTCCACATTGGCCAGGCCGCGCCTTCCAAGCTCGGCAGGGATGAACGCTTCCAGCAGTTCCCTGCGCCATCGGGCAAGGGACCGGATGTGGTTTTTTTTGGCGACTTCCTGCGCTTTTGAATTCAGTTCATGAAATTTCATGTCTTCCTCCCTTTAACTATAAAAGGAGGCTTGCGAAAAATGATGCATACGCGCCTTGGTTTTGACGATGGTATTTTTTTTATCAACTAAAGGAAAACCAACCTCAGCCAAAAAAATTTTCAGGGGGTATGACACGGAATGACGTACCAAGGGTGATAGCCTGCGGGCCAAACGACAAAAAGCCCGGAGACCATCCCCATGAAAACCCAACCATGCCCGCAGATAAAAAGGACCATCGTTCTCCCTTCCCCCCACTCCCGCCTCGCTCCTCTGGGGCTGCAGCGGCTCCACAAAGTCAGCCATAGTCTTCCCCGGTTTATCGCCTAGCTGACCAACCTTCCTCATTTCAGTCTTCTCTACCTGACCCTGATCGGAGCCGGAACGATATTGCTGCACATGGGTTTTGACACCGATTCCCTGTCCGGGCTTGCCGTCGCCACTATCGGGGGTCTTTCTTCTCTCTGGCCTTTGACTCATCCTGTCCCTGCTGTTGTGTTTTGCTTCAGATGGAAATGGAGAGTTGCCCCTGTTGAGTTAACGAGTTAAATCTCTTATGCGCCCACCGATGAAATCGAGACGGATGGGATGCCGTCGGCGGTAGGATGTTACGTTAATTTCCTGCGGATCGGCGATCTTGTTATCCTGCCCCAATTCGGACTGGAACAGGATGCCGAAGCACTTGCGGCCTGCCGACGAATTTTCGGGGGGAACATAAAAGTGGAAACGGTGGACTGCTCTACGTTGGCATTGGAAGGAGGGGTTTTAAATTGTGTTTCTTGGATGGACGATGGTTTAGGAAATTAATCAGTTTGGCGATGATTTTATTCAGCTATCGGAGAATACGCCTCGAGATGGGTGCAAAAGGATATCCATGGTCCTCCTGTGTGTGGGTCAATAATCCGGCTTTTCCACCTCGATGAATTCTCTGTTGACGGCCCTCTGGATCGCCGCCTCGGTCCAGAGTTGCCGGGTATCGATTTCATAGCCCAGACGGTGGAGGTCGAGCTTGTCGGCATCCCAGCAAGTCTGCACGGTGGGACAGGGCAGATAATCAGGCCCCAGCCCCGAGGTATGACCGGCGCAGGCTTCTTTCAGGGTAATCAGTTCAGTCGGTGACAATCGAAGAATGTTCCTGTCGGCCAGTTGATGAACGTAGGCTGCGGCCCGACGACCATGCACGCGATCTTTGGAATCATTGCGGCGGCAGGAGTCATGAAGGAGTCCAAAAAGGACCACCAGCGGCCTGTCGGCCCCGGTCTCCTCGGCCAGGTCCAATCCGTAGCGGATGACCCTCATCCAATGGGAAACGCCATGAATCCCCCTCGGTGAGAGACGATAGTCCTTCAGGATGATTTTCAGCAGGTTTGGATCAATTTGAGGTTCCAGCATTTTTCACCCCCCTCCTTGAAGAAACAGGCTGGAATCAAAGCGGCTCATTGAAGAATGCCTAAAAATAAGAGGAAGATAAAGTGAAAATTCTATACATTCATGGCTTCGGCTCTGCAGTGAACTATACGTCAGAAAAATATATCGAACTTT
>JAAZDE010000045.1 GCA_012512925.1 Desulfuromonadaceae bacterium | reverse complement strand
GTTTCATATGATATTTCAATATGTTCGGATAATCAAGGACGATACGCTGAAAGGATCGCCGCCTTTTTAACAAAGCCCTTGACATCCTTCCTCGAAAATCAGTATACAGGGGCGGGAAAATTTTCAGAACGCACAACGGCGTGCGCAATCGAGACAAAGGCGTCCTTGATGGGGTGCCTTTTTGTTTTTTCACGGGATTGGATTTCCTTCCCCCTTTTGCGAAAAAACCCGGAAAGTTTTTCAGCAGACTCCCAAAATGGACTAAATCCCTTTCTTTCAAAACCTTTTCATAACCACACAAGGAGTTAAATCATGAACAAGAAAATTGCAGATTTCCTCGAAGCGGTAGTCCGCAAAAATCCTGGGGAACTGGAATTCCACCAGGCCGTCTCCGAGGTTGTGGAATCGGTCATGCCCTATATCGAGGAACATCCCCGATATGAGGAAGCCAGAATCCTCAAGCGGATTGTCGAACCGGAAAGGACCATCATCTTCCGTGTTCCCTGGATGACCGACAAGGGGGAAATCAAGATCAATCGGGGTTTCCGTATCGAAATGAACAGCGCCATCGGCCCCTACAAGGGGGGGCTGCGTTTCCACCCCAGCGTCAACCTGGGCATCCTGAAATTTCTTGCCTTCGAACAGGTTTTCAAAAACAGCCTGACCACCCTGCCGATGGGAGGGGGCAAGGGCGGCTCGGATTTCGATCCCAAAGGGAAAACCGACAATGAAGTCATGAGATTCTGCCAGAGCTTCATGACCGAACTGTTTCGTCACATCGGCGCCAACACGGACGTTCCCGCCGGGGACATCGGGGTGGGAGGCCGGGAAATCGGCTATCTGTTCGGTCAGTACAAGCGGCTCAGAAACGAATTCACCGGAGTACTCACCGGCAAGGGGTTGAATTGGGGGGGAAGCCTGGTCCGCCCCGAAGCCACCGGCTTCGGTTGCGTTTATTTCGCCCAGGAGATGCTGAAAAGAAACCAGGAATCCTTCGCAGGTAAAACCGTCGCCGTTTCCGGTTTCGGCAATGTGGCCTGGGGGGCGACCCTGAAGGCCACCCAATTGGGCGCCAAGGTGGTGACCATCTCCGGCCCTGACGGCTACGTCTATGATCCCGACGGCATTGCCGGTGAAAAAATCGATTACCTGCTCAAGCTCAGAGCATCCAACATGGATATCTGCGAACCCTACACCCAGGAATATCCCCATGCCCGGTTCTGCAAGGACAGGCGCCCCTGGGAAGTCAAATGCGACATCGCCCTTCCATGCGCCACCCAGAACGAAATGGACGAAGAGGACGCCAAAAAACTCATCGCCAACGGCTGCATCGCGGTCTGCGAAGGGGCCAATATGCCTTGCACCCCCAAGGCCGTCCATGTCATCCAGAACGCGAAACTCCTCTTCGCCCCCGGCAAGGCCTCAAACGCGGGCGGCGTAGCCACTTCCGGCCTGGAAATGAGTCAGAACAGCATGCGGCTGTCCTGGACGAGAGAAGAGGTTGACCATCGTCTCCACGAAATCATGGTCGCCATCCATAACAACTGCCTGAAATACGGCCAGGAGCCTGACGGCTACGTCAATTACGTCAAGGGCGCCAACGTCGCCGGCTTTATCCGGGTGGCCGATGCCATGATCGATCAGGGCCTGGTATAAACAAAGATCATTGAGGTTGATCAAGGGGGCATTTCCTAGAGGAATGCCCCCTTGTCCTTTTCAAAAGAGAAAACCGCATTTCCTGTGATAGAATGCAAGTGCTTTTTATTAAAAGGAGCCTTTTCGCCAGAACGGGTGGCTTCTCCCTCGGCAGAAGCGAGGGGAACGGCAATCCCGTCGAAAGGAATGGGAGTTTGAGCAATGGTGACGGTGTTTGAAAAGATCAGAATGCTGGGAACCGATCAGGTCCTCACTCTCATCTCGGGAGCGACCCTCATCCTGTGGGGATCGGTCATGATACTCGGCAAACGCTTCACCCGCAAGAGGGCCGCCGAAATGAAAGAAGTGGCCCTCCAGTTGGCCTTCTCCTTCCGCGAGGCGGGGGACGGTTCCATCCTCCAGGCATTTTCCGCCCTTCCTCTGTTCAATTCGGGCAACAGGGGGTTCGAGGAAAATCTTCTGACGCGGGGAATGGGTCAGGCCTTCGTGGCTGTTTTCGATTACAAGATCAAAAAGGAGGGGAGTTTCGTCCCGGCTGAGAAAACGGAACAGGAAGAGCTTTATCTGGTCGAGACGCTGGCCTGTTTCAAAACCAACAACCTTTTTCTTCCCCCCTTTTCCCTGCAACCTCGGGCTTCCACCGATTCCAGCTACATTGAGAGGCTGGAAAACAAATTCGGCTATCAGCCGGTTGAATGCCGTTCCTTCCCCCAATTTGCCGATAATTACCGGTTGTACGGCAAGGATGAGGAAAAAATCCGGGGGATATTCCTCAATTCAGGCATCATCATCCTCTGCGAAAAGGAACAGGATCTCTGCATCGAAGCCAAGGGAGAAACCCTCATCGTCTATCGCCATCTGAAAAAGATCCCCCCCCATGAAATGGAGCAGTTTCTCGAAACTGCCATACAGGTTCACGACATTCTGGATCATTCAGCCATCTATTATCAGAACCACTGACAAGAGACCCCTGACAGGTCGCCGGAAAAATCCACCTTTGGCCTCACCCGAATTTCAGTAAAGCGGATCATCATGCTGCGATTCTGTTTGTGGTGGGCATTCTAGCGTCGGCGAGGTTTCTTTTTTCTTGCACCCCCACCCCTACCGCCTCCCTGCGGCTTCCCGTAGTCACGCAATTCCTCTTCCACCTTTTTGCCCAGAAGAAATCCCAGCACCAGAGCCGTGGCGGTGGTAATCAGCACCATGTTCTGCTCGGCCCGGTTCCAGAGCAACACACCGAAGAAAAAGTAAGGGGTGCCGAAACCGAGAAAGAGAATAGCCAGCCAACCCGGAGTAAGCCACGCCCGATTGACGGAGAGTTTTTTTTCCAGCCGATATCGGCTCATTATGGTGACGAACAGCGAGGAAAAAAAGATGAAGGCGCTGATGATAAAGCCGGCGTAAAAAAGAACGGTATAGATTGTTTTCATTCATGCCTCTTTCTTTAGCCATTTTGGCAAACGGACCCTGGCCCCGAAGAAAATTCAGTGCTCTCTCTTTAGCGATTCGGGATATGCCTTCAAATTCACAAAAAACCGCCACTCACCCCGAGGAGACCACGTTGCCGATCAGGCCTTGCTCCGCCTCCCGGAGAATCTCCACGGTGACGATCTCTTTTTCACGGCGGTCGTCACATCTGAAATATACCGGCAGGAAATTCTCCGACAACCCCCGGTGAAGTTCCCCCTTCCTCTCCCCTTCGACCACTACTTTCAGTCTTCGCCCTTTAAAACGGCGCATGAAACCTTCGCGTTTGCTCTCCCCAAGACGCCGCAGCAAGGCCGCCCGCTCCCTGATTAAAAGGGGAGGAAGCTGATCTTTCATCGATGCGGCCGGAGTCTCGGGGCGACGGCTGAAAGGAAAAACATGCAGGTAGCTCACCGGCAGACTTTCGATCAAATCGTAGGTATTGTGGAATTCCCTTTCACTCTCCCCCGGGAAACCGGCAATGACATCGAGGCCGATAGCCACATCGGCCACGGTGGCCTGGATACGGGTGACCAGTTCATGGAAAAACTCTCTCTCATAAGGACGACCCATCCGCTTCAAAACGGCATTGTCCCCCGACTGGAGAGGAATGTGGAAATGAGGGCAGATCCGCTCCGAAGCGGCCATGGCATCGATCAAAGAGATGGGAATCTCCTGGGGCTCGATCGAGCCGAGACGGATTCTCGGAACCTGCGTTTCCTCCACCATACGCCGGACCAGATCGAAGAGACTAAGTTGGGGAGTGAGGTCGCGCCCGTAGCATCCGATATGGATGCCGGTCAGAATGATCTCGGCGAAACCCCGTTCCGCCAGATTGCCGGCCTCGACCAAGGCCCTCTCCACCGCCAAGGAACGGCTTCGGCCTCGCGCATAGGGGATGATGCAATAAGAGCAGAAGGCGTCGCAGCCGTTCTGGATCTGCAGGTAGGCGCGGCTGCGACCGGTAACCGGATGGGAACAGAGAGTGAAAAGCGAACAGTCGTTACGGATGTCGGAAACACGGATGCGGGCACCTTCCCCTGGCTCGGCCAGATGATCGAGGATGGCGTTTTTTTCCTCGTTGCCGAGAACCAGCAGCACCCCGGGCAGATTTTGGAACGACTGGGGCCGCACCTGGGCGTAGCACCCGGTCACCACGATACGGCAGGCGGGATTGAGCCGGCGGCTGCGCCGCACCAGGTTGCGGGACTGGGCATCGGTGGCCGCCGTCACCGTACAGGTATTGACCACGACCAGATCGGCTCCCGCGTCGAACGGCACCACGGCAAAGCCCGCCGAGCGGAGCCGCTCTTCCATGAGGTTGGTCTCGAACTGATTGGTTTTACAGCCGAGGGTGACCAGGGCGACGGTTTTGCCTAGACGATCCATCCCCCACCCATGACGATCTCGCCCTGATAGAAAACCGCCGCCTGACCGGGCGTGATCCCGTATTGGGGCTGGCGAAAATCGACGGAAACCCGTCCCTCCCTTTGGTGAACGACGGTGGCTTCGGCCTCCCGGTGCCGATAGCGGATGCGGCAGCGGCAATGAAACGGTCCGTCCGGCCTGGCTGCAATCCAGCGCACTCCGGCCAGATCGAGACGGTGGGCCGCCAGATGGTGCCTTTCGCCGACAATGACAACGTTTTTCTCCGCATCCACCCGTATCACATGCAACGGCTCGGACCAGGAAAGTCCCAACCCCCTTCGCTGACCCACGGTATAGCGGTAAATCCCCCGATGTTTGCCAAGAACCCGGCCGGTGACATGAATAAATTCCCCTTCCCTGCCGATCACTCCACAGTCGCGCTCCAGAAAACCGGCATATCCCTCGGCGCCGATGAAACAGATATCCTGGCTTTCGCCGCGGTCCGCCAACACCAGCCCTTTTTCTCCGGCTATCTGCCGAACCCGCTCCTTGGTCAGTTCCCCCAAGGGAAAGAAGGTCCCCTGCAACTGCTCCTGGGTCAAAAGAAAGAGGAAATAGCTCTGGTCCTTGACGGCATCGATCCCTTTGGCCAGAAGGCGGCGATTCCCTTCATCGAAAATCCGCGCGTAATGTCCGGTGGCGAACAGTTTCCCGCCGCGGCGCCCCGCCTGGTCCCGCAACAGGCCGAATTTGATGGCACTGTTGCAGACCACGCAGGGGTTGGGGGTCCTGCCGCGCAGATAGTCATCCCGAAAAGATTCGATCACCTGGCGATGGAAAGAGTCCTCCAGATGGACGACATGGTGGGGGATGCCCAGAATTTTGGCCACCGCGGAGGCCTCTTCCAGAACGTCCCGCCCGGCGCTCCCCGGGGAGGTTGGCAGCACCCGCATGGTGATCCCCTCCACCTGCCACCCTTGTTCCAGCAACAAAAGGGCGGCCACGGCCGAGTCGATCCCACCGCTCAGGGCGACAAAAACCTTTTCCGGCCCCGGTTTCATCTTCACCCGGCGACGGACCGGGCCATTCCCACCCAGGGCCAGGAAAGAATCGACGGGGCAATCACTTGTTCCCGTCCAGGTAATTTTTGATCGCCTTGTGAAGACCGTCGGCCGCCAGACAAGAGCAGTGCATCTTTTCCGGAGGAAGGCCGTCCAGCGCTTCGGCCACCATCTCGTTGGTCAGCTTCAGGGCCTCCTCCAGGGTTTTGCCCCGCACCATTTCGGTCATCATCGACGAACTGGCGATGGCCGCGGCGCAGCCGAAGGTTTTGAACCTGATGTCCTGGATCAGGCTGTTTTCAATCTTGAGAAAAACCTTGATGGTGTCACCGCAGTGGGAGCTGCCGAATTCGCCGGTGGCATCGGCGTTTGTCATCTCACCGACATTGCGGGGATTAGTGAAATGATCCAATACCTTGTCAGAATACATATAAAGTTCTCCTTGAAGAATAGATAATTCCCCTTAAGGGGAAGGGCTGGCTTCTTAATATCCTCCGGAAGCGCCGCAACAGGACCCCGCTTGCCAGAAAGGGCTCATATCCCGCAGTTTCTGTACGATCGGCGGTAGAACCTCGAGGACACGGTCGATGTCCTCGGCGGCGGTATTGCGGCCAAGGCTTAAGCGGACGCTCGACTGCCCCAGCAACGGATCGACCCGCATCGCCTCGAGAACATGGGACATCCCCAGGTCGCCGGAGGTGCAGGCGCTGCCGCTGGAAGCGGCGATGCCGGCTATGTTGAGATGCAGCAACAGGGCCTCCCCCTCGATACCGGCGAAACAGAGATTGAGGGTGTTGGGCAGGCGATGGCGCAAGGACCCGTTCACCTTGACCTCGGGGACCAGGGTCAGAAGGCCGTCCTGCAGGCGGTCCCGCAGCGATTCCACACGACGCGGAACGGAAGTCAGCTCCTCCAGAGCCTTTTGGCAGGCAATGCCGAAACCGACGATGCCGGGGACGTTGTGGGTTCCGGCCCGCCGTCTCATCTCCTGATGGCCACCGTGGATCAGGGGGGTCAGAGGGTTCCCCTTTCGAATGAAAAGGACGCCGACCCCTTTGGGAGCGCCGATCTTGTGTCCCGAAAGGGACAGCAGATCGACCTGGGCTTCCTGGACATCCACGGAAAGACGTCCCGCCGCCTGGACCGCGTCGGAGAAGAAACGGACCTTGTGCCTGCGGGCGATAGCGCCGATCTCGCGGATGGGAAAGATGACGCCGGTTTCGTTGTTGGCCCACATGACACTGATCAGAATGGTGCGGGGGGTGATCGACTTCTCCAGCAGGTCGAGATCGAGAAGCCCCTCTTCGTCAACCGGCAGGTAAGTGACCTCAATCCCTCTTTTCTCCAGGTAACGGCAGGTGTCGAGAACCGCAGGATGTTCCACGGCAGTGGTGATGATGTGATTCCCCCGCTCGCCAAGGGCATCCGCCGTCCCCTTCAGGGCAAGGTTGTCTCCTTCACTGCCGCAGGCGGTGAAAACGATCTCCGCGGGGTGGCAGTTGAGCAGTTGCGCCACCTGGCGCCGCGCCGTCTCGATTGCCGGGCTGACCTGACTCCCCGCCCAATGGATGCTGGACGGATTGCCGAAGGCCTCGCTGAAAAAAGGGAGCATGCCTTCCAGGACTTCCGGACGAACCGCGGTAGTGGCGTTGTTGTCCAGATAGATTCGTTTCACGTCTTATCCCCTTTCATGATTTCAAATGTTCACCGGAGGAAATCCCCTCCATCTTTTTGCGCGCTTCCCGAGTCAACTCTTCCAGGGTGATCGATCCGAGAAAGTCGCGGATCCGCTCCCCCAGTCCCTGCCAGACGGAACGGGTGACGCACTGTTCCGAGCAGATGCATTTCCCATCCTTTTCCATGCAGGCCACCGGTACCAGGGTTTCTTCCACGCTGTCGATAATCTGATCGACCCGGATATCCGCCGCCGGCCTGGCCGGCACATAGCCTCCTCCGGGTCCGCGAACGCTCCTGACGATCTCGTTGCGCCTGAGCATGACGAACAACTGCTCCAGGTAAGGGAGGGAAAGATCCTCCCGCCGGGCGATCTCCCGCAGATTGACCGGACTGCCGTCATGGAGGAGATTGAGGCTGACCATGGCCCGGACGGCATACTGCGCCTTGGTGGAAAGCCTCATTCCCTGGTCCTCCCCCTCTTTTTGGGAGTGGGGCGGCGCAGCGTCTCAATCTCCTGGGTGAGTTCCTTGACCTTTTTCTCCAGGGAAACCACCTGCTCGAACAGACAGGAGATGGCCTTGGCCTGGGGATCGGGCAAACGGCCATGTTCGAGATCGGCCCTTTCCGCCTCCTGTTTCACCCCGGCGGTCATGACCACCCGCCCCGGCACTCCGACGACAGTGGAATGGGGAGGAACCTCCTTGACCACCACTGAATTGGCCCCGATCCGGCAATCTTCGCCGACGCTGAAGGGGCCGAGAATCTTGGCGCCGGCACCGACCACCACATTGTCTTTCAGGGTCGGGTGTCTTTTCTCTTTGGCCCAGGATGTGCCGCCCAGGGTCACTCCGTGATAGAGGGTGCAGTTGTCGCCGATTTCCGCGGTTTCGCCGATCACCACCCCCATACCGTGGTCGATGAAGAAACCCCGGCCGATCCTGGCACCGGGGTGGATTTCGATGCCGGTGAAGAACCGCCCCAGATGGGATACCAGCCGCCCCAGGAAATAGAGTTTTCTGGTCCACAGAGCATGACCCAAACGATAGAAGAGGATGGCGTGGAAACCGGGATAACAGAAGATGATCTCCGCCACACTGCGCACCGCGGGATCCCGCTCGAACACCGCTTTGAAATCGTCTTTCAATTGGGCCAGCACCAGATACCTCCATTCTTCTCGGGGGTTAACGACTGTGAAGCATTTCAGGCAGGGTGTAATTACCATACCTGAGTATTTCTGTCAATTATCCAAAAAGAGGAAATGTGATGTCAAGGAAGGTCTCGCCCGGGACAGAAAACGACGGCGGCTTTTGTCCCTTTTTTTCACCGGCTTCTCTCTACTTCTGGCAACGGCGGCAATAAAAGATCGAGCGCATATGCACGCGCCCTTCCTTCAGGATAGCCAAACAGCGAGGGCAGGGCTCTCCTCCACGGCCATAAACCTGAAGCCTGAGCGAAAAATAACCGGGCTTGCCGACACCGTCACGAAAATCGCGCAACGTGGTTCCCCCAGCATCCAAAGCTCTGCCGAGGACGTCGCGCACTGCCTGCACCAGGGTGTCGTAGCGTTTCCGGGAGATGCTTCCGGCACGGCGTTGCGGATCGATGCCGCTGACAAACAGGGCCTCGTTGACATAGATGTTGCCCAATCCGGCGACGATCCTCTGGTCGAGAAGAAAACTGTGCACCTGAAGCCGGCGTCCCCGGGACAGCCGATAAAGATAAAGGCCGCTGAATTCCTCTGAAAAGGGCTCCGGGCCGCAACGGATAAGTAGGGCATGGCCCATCGGGTCGTCCTCAAGAAATAGGACCAGCCCGAAACGGCGGGGATCCCGCAGGCGCAGACAGGAACCATCGCTGAAGCGGATATCGACATGATCATGAGCCGCCGGGGGATGATACCGCGAGTAAAAACGAAGAGAGCCGGACATCCCCAGGTGAACGAGAAGCCATCCGGCGGAAAAGCGGAACAGAAGATATTTGGCCCGGCGGTCAATATCGACCAGTTTCGCGCCGCGCAAGCGGTTGAGCCTTGGCCCGTCGAGGGGCAGACGCAAAGAGGCGACGCGGGTGATGATCCTCTCGACCCTCTTTCCCTGAATCAACGGCAAAATTCCCCGACGGGTGGTTTCCACTTCGGGCAGTTCGGGCATAGCAACCCCTCAAAAAGTATTTCAGGTGCGAAAACTGGCCCGGGAAAGGGAGGGGAACAGGCGTTTCATTGGTTCAAGCGGGGATCGAGGGCGTCGCGGATCCCCTCGCCCAACAGATTGTAGCCGAGGACGGTCAACAGAATAGCCAACCCCGGAAAGGCGGAAAGCCACCAGGCGGAGCCGAGGGTCTGCTTGCCGATGATCAGCATATTCCCCCAGGACGGGGTGGGAGGCTGAACTCCGATGCCGAGGAAGGAAAGGGCGCTTTCGGTGAGAATCGCCCCGGCCACCCCCAGGGTCGCCGACACCAGGACCGGCGACAGGGCGTTGGGAAGGATGTGGTGGAAGATGATTCTGGCGTCGAAAGCACCCAAGGCCCGCGCCGCAAGCACGAAATCGCGCTCGCGCAGCGACAGGAACTCCGCCCTCACCAGGCGGGCCACCCCCATCCAGCCGGTCAGGCCGATTACCGCCATGATGTTCCAGATGGAAGGGTCGAGAAAAGCGATGACCGCCAGGATAAGAAAGAAGGTCGGGAAACAGAGCATGACATCGACGAAGCGCATGATCAGGGTGTCGACCCAGGAACCGTAATACCCCGCCAGGGCGCCGAGAACGATGCCGATCAGGGTCGCTATCCCCACCGACACGAAACCGACCAGCAGGGAAATGCGGGCGCCAAACAGAATCCGGGTCAGTACATCCCTTCCCAGATCATCGGTTCCCATGGGATATCGCCAGGAGGGGGGCAGAAGAGCCGCGGCGATGTCGATGGCGGCTGGATCCCGTCCCGTCAAAGGCGCCAGGAATGCCAGCAGAAACATGGCCGCCACGATCAGGGCGCCGGCCACCGCCAGCCGGTTGCGCCGCAGCCGCAGCCAGAAAGGGGTGCGAAAAGAAAAGAATTTCATGTTGATTACCGAAAACTCGTTCCCCGCCAGGGGGGGTGTCAACTCTTCATCTTCTCGAGGTAAATTTTTTCCCAGTTCCAGGCTCCTTCGATGATCGAACGCAGTTCGTCATAGCGGGGCCGCCAGGAAAGTTCGCGCAGAATCTTTTCGTTGCCGGCGATCAGCATGGGCGGATCCCCTTCCCGCCGGGGGGAAGTCGCCACCGGGAAATCGACTCCGGTCACTTCGGCCACGGTTTCAACCACCTCCTTGACCGAATAGCCCTTTCCATAGCCGCAGTTGAAAATCCCGCTGGAACGGCCATGAAAAAGATGCTCCAGCGCCGCCAGATGAGCCGACGCCAGATCCTCGACATGAATATAGTCTCGAATACAGGTCCCGTCGGGGGTATCGTAATCGGTGCCAAAGATTTCCAGCCGGGGAAATTGACCGAGGGCGGTTTTCAGGGCCCGGGTGATGAGATGGGTCGGATTGCGGTAGGCCTGGCCGATCCGGCCTTGCGGATCGGCCGAGGCCACGTTGAAATAGCGCAGGGATACATAGCGGAAATCGGGTTCGACAAAGGCGAGATCGGCAAGGAACCTCTCCGTCATCGCCTTGGCGGCGCCATAGGGGTTGATGGGGGAAAGAGGCGCATCCTCCTGGACCGGATTCCTTTCCGGGATGCCATAAACGGCGGCGGTGGAGGAAAAGATCAGGGCGCCGACGGCACATTTTCGGCAGACTTCAAGAAGATTCAATGCATTGGCGGTATTGTTGCGAAAATACTTGAGGGGATTGCGAACGCTCTCCGCCACCTCGATAAAAGCGGCGAAATGGATGACGGCGTCGGGGCGGAACCTTGCCATCGTCCGCCACAGCTTCTCGCTGTCGGCCAGATCGCCAACCACAAGTTCCCCGTGGAGGACGGCCCAGTCATTCCCTGTAGAGAGATTGTCGTAGGTGAGAACCTGGTAGCCTTGTTCTCCCAACTGCCGGACCACGTGGCTGCCGATGTAGCCGGCGCCGCCGGTGACAAATATCCTCTTTCCGGAACCGCCGGCTCCGGAAAGGATCGATCTATCCTGCGGCAAGGTCATGGATTCTCCTGCTGTTTCCCGTAGTCACGACTTCAGCGGCACGGCCGCCCGCCCGGAGGCAACGCCACCCCCGGCCGGGAAAGGACGGTGGGAGGACTATTTGACCGACATATAGGCGTCGTTCCAGAATTTCTTGACATGCATCTCGCTCAGCAGCCGATGGACCCGCCCCGATTCGCCGACGGCATCCCGGATCATTCCCAGCCAGCGCATTTTACGCAGCAGGTAACGGGCGGTTTCCTCCCAGTAGACCACTTCCTGCTTCAGCTCGGCCCGGGTCGAATCGCCGAAAATCCAGCCGGAAGTGAGGGGGGAGTTCATGGGCGGAGACATGTCCATGGCCTCTTCCGTGGCTTGATTCAATACCTGCCACAAAGCGGAAAAGAAGAAAGGCGACATCAGATGGAAGAGAGCCTGGGAATCCTCCAGAACCCGTTTGGTCATCAGCTGCAGGGCCAGCATCCAGTCCCCCTGGCTTTTCTGGATGGCCTCGATGGTCAGTTTCTTGATCGGATTGGTAGCTTCCGGAATGAAGAACCGGACCTCCTCCTGGTATTCCTTTTTGAATTCCTGACGCAGCTTAACCAGCTCTTCAATGGAAAACTGTTCCCTGACTTTGCGCTGTTCATCAAGCGCCTCCATGACGCAATGGAACCAGGCGGCCTTTTCAAGGGCTTTTTTAAGAGTATCCTCAAAATAAGCGATTTCCTTTTCCAGTTCATCCCGCCCCGCATCCCTCAAAAGTACGTAGTCGCATGTGGTAAGAGGGCAGGTCAAAAGGGATTTACCGCCAAAATTGATGGGCGCTACCTTTTCCAGTGCCTCATAGACCTTATCGGCGATCATCGGATCAACGATTTCACGCAACAGTTCATGATCGTCTTTGGCCATGACAAACATTTTGAGAGCCGCTTGAAGCCAGTCGCCGCCGGTTTCCTTCAAAACTTCCTTGGCGATCATTCCTGACCGGGTTTCCATCTTAGGTTTTCTTCTCATCTTTCTCTTCCTCCATCCGAGATACTGAACTTATCGTCAAATCAGATAGGTTTATCACACCTCGACCGTATATTGCCAATATAAAAGGTAGCGGCAAAAATCCGAACCCCCCTTCCGGCCTTGACCAGGTTCATTGCAAATATTCCTTGGGAACAAGGATCCCAGACAAAAGTATTCTTGCTTCGGCGAATAGTAAATGGTTAAATTTCCTTCGATGAAACCGGCGCTCATGGCTAACCATGGGGATTTCATCTGCCGAATGGTCCGGTCCCCGATCACAAACAAAACGGGTTCAATAAATGGAATCTCTATTAAGCAAACATTGGCATTCCATCACCACGGAGCAGGTAACCGAGATTCTTCAGACCGATCTGAACAAAGGCCTGGATATTTTTGAAGTGGAACACCGCCGCAAGCGTTTTGGGGCCAACATTCACAGCACGAAACGGAAACCCAAACCGCTGGCCCGTTTCTTCTTTCAGTTCCATCATCCGTTGATATACGTTTTAATGGCCTCGGGCATCGTTACGGCGGTCCTTCACGCGTGGGTGGATACGGGGATCATCTTCGGAGTCGTCCTCCTCAATGTCACTCTCCGCTTCATTCAAAAATCACGGGCTGTCAAAACCGCGTCATCACACTGGAAAGATCTTTACGGGGAAGCCACCGTCCTCCGCTCCGGTCAGAAGACAAGTATTCCGGGGGAGGAACTGGTGCCGGGGGATATCGTGTTCCTGCAGGCCGGCGGCAGGGTCCCGGCGGACCTCAGAATCTTTCAGAGCCGGAACCTGCGGGTGGATGAATCACCGCTGACAGGTGAATCGAGCACCGCACCCAAGATGGCCAATTCGCTGCCCCGCGACACCGTTCTGGCGGAACGCCGCAACATGGCCTACGCGACGACCCGGGTCGCCGCCGGGCAAGGGCTCGGAATCGTCGTCGCCACGGGCATTCGCAGCGAAGTGGGGCGCATCGCCGAACTGATCACCAGTACCGCCTTTATCAAAACACCGCTGACCCGCCGCATTACCCGATTCAATCAGATCCTCCTTCTCATCATACTGGGTCTTGCCGGAGTCACCATCGGCATCGGAATTTACCGGGGAGTTCTTCTTGAAGACATCTCCCTGTCGGTTGTGTCATTGGCCGTGGCCGTCATTCCGGAAGGTCTTCCCGCCGTTATCGGCGTCATTCTGGCAGCCGGAATATCCCGCATGGCCCAGCGCCACGCAATCGTCCTCAATCCCTCCGCCACGGAAACACTGGGAGCCGTCACCGCCATCTGTACGGAAAAAACCGGCATCCTTACCGAAAACGAAATGACGGTGCGGGAAATTTTTGCCGGAAACAGACGATACACTCTCTCCGGGGACGGCTATCAACCGGAAGGGACAATTTTCCACAACGGCAGTCCGACGGAACCGGAACAGCATCCCACCCTCGGCGAGTGCCTGCGGGCCGGACTTCTTTGCAACACCAGCCGGCTCACCAGGGACGAGAACAAAAGCTGGAAGATCGAAGGCGACCCCACCGAAGGGGCGCTGCTCACCGCATCCATCAAGGGAAGGCTGGATGTTGACGAGGAGAGAAACAAGCTTCGCCGCCTCGATTCCATCCCTTTCGGGCCATATCACCAGTTTATGGCCACCCTTCATGCCACCGACGCAGAATCTCCTCCTCTGATCTATGTCAAGGGAGCAGCGGAGGTTGTTCTCGAAAAATGCGTCGATTCCTTCGACAATGTTGCCGGCCGCGTCCCTCTCGATCGTGATGGGATCATGGCGACGGTCGAACGAATGGCCGCCCAGGGATTAAGGGTGCTGGCCCTGGCCAGGGGGACGGGACAATCGGGACGCGAGATCCTGGATCACGGCGAAATTCGCTCCGGCTTGACCTTCATCGGCCTCCAGGGGATGATCGATCCCATTCGGCCTAAATCCGCCGAAGCGGTGGCATATTGTCATTCGGCGGGGATTCAGGTCAAGATGATCACCGGTGACCACCCCGCAACGGCTGTCGCCATCGCCGCCCAACTCGGTCTCTTTAAAAAAACCGGCAGGCATGCCGGTGATCCCGAGGCCATAACGGGCGCCGTCCTTGACAACCTTTCCGATGAGGAAATCATCGATATGGTGGAACGGAACGTGGTTTTTGCCCGGGTTTCCCCGGAGCAGAAACAACGCCTGATAACCGCCCTCCAAAGCGAAGGCCATGTGGTTGCCACAACCGGCGGCAACTTTCACGACGCGCTGGCTCTCAACAAGGCAGACATCGGAATTGTCCCCGGCAACAGCCGCTGCGAGGTGGCCCGAGGAGCTGCCGGTTTGACACTGATGGATAACTGTTTCAGTTCCATCGAAGCGGCCATCGAAGAGGGACGGGGGGTCATCGACAACCTGACCAGGTATATTGTCTGGACTCTGCCGACCAATATCGGCCTGGGGTTGGTGATCATGGTGGCAATTCTGGCGGGGATGTCGCTGCCTTTGCTGCCGGTTCAGATTCTCTGGCTCAATATGGTGACAGCTGTCCTCCTCGGACTGACGATAGCCTTTGAGCCCAAAGAACCAAACATCATGCAGAGGCGGGGACGCCACCCTAAAAGCCCGATTTTGACCTTCGAGTTGACCGTCCGCATGGTGATCGTGGGAATCTTACTGCTGCTGGGGGCTTTGGGCCTTTTCGAATGGGAATTGAGTCACGGGGCCAGCAAGGAACAGGCTCGCACCGTGGCAACCAATGTTTTTGTGCTGACCCAGATTTTCTACCTGCTCAAATGCCGATCCCTGACCAGATCCGCTTTCACCGTCGGGCTTTTTTCCAATCTGTGGATCTGGGCCGGAATTCTGACCGCGCTGGGGGCGCAACTGTTGTTTGCCTATGTGCCGACCATGAACTGGATTTTCCATTCGGCTCCGGTCGCCCCCGGCTCATGGCTGCGCGCCCTGTCGATAACTGCGGTGATATGGATCGCTGTCAGCGTGGAGAAACTGATCTGGAGGGAAAAGATATCCAGGGTGGATCGTTGATAGTCTCGATGGCCGACAAATGAACTTGCCGAAATTGATCATCCGCCTGCCCGACTGGGTGGCCAGCCTGCTTGCACTCTGGCCGCCCTGTCTGCCCGATCACCAGGACCAAATGCGGCTGGCTATTGAACTTTCCGCAAAAAATGCTGAAACGGGGATCGACGGACCTTTCGGGGCGGCGGTTTTTGATGATAGAGGGCGCCTTGTCTCTGCAGGGGTCAATATGGTGATCAGCGGCGGCAGTTCCATCCTGCATGCCGAAATGATCGCAATTGCTCTGGCCCAGAAGAAAGTCGGCCGATTCGACCTGAGCGGGGGCGGCCAAAGGCGTTACCACCTCTTTTCCTCTACTGAACCCTGCGCCATGTGTCTCGGTGCCATACCCTGGTCGGGGTTATCCCGCCTTTTCTGCGGCGCCCGCGACGAAGATGCTCGGGCCATCGGCTTTGACGAAGGGGCAAAACCCTCCGACTGGGCTACAGCACTCAATCAAAGGGGGGTTCAGGTTGAACGAGACCTGCTGCGGTGGAAGGCAGTTGCCGTATTGAATCGCTATGCCTCATCAGGAGGGAAAATTTACAATCCCGTTTTCCCCTCCGAATGAAAAAGAAAATCCTGTTCGCTTGTCTGGCAGGAAGTTTACCTGAGTGATAAAAAATATGGCAGGACGAAAAGTCGGGAATCGACTCTTCAAAATGTCGGTGCAAAGGATTCAGGTGCAGTTACTTTTTTTGACACTTCGTCCACCCAGGATTTTTCCTTCAGTAACAGGCATTTAAATGCCGCGGTGACCACTCCTGGAGGATCAGACGACAAATATTCCATTCCTCCCATCTACCCTCATTCATTTCCTGGATGGATTTTGACCAGGAGATTCAATCTTTATACCCCCTTCCCTTCTTCACATCGCCAAAAGCAGACCAATGAAAACGATTTCAGATCCTGTCAATATCCACACTGAAGGTGATGGCTCCTATGGCCTTTCCTCCCTCCATCACGGGGACTGAAATCTGCATGACAAAAGCCTGACAGCTAAGATCAAAACCGGCCTCGTCAATAAATACGCCCCCTTTTCCTTCATTGAAAGCATTCTTGAACTTCTTCTCATCACCTTGCCAATAATCCGAGGTTTTACCCGTCATGGCCACGTTGGCCCCCTGATTGTCCATGACAAATATTTCCATTATGTATTCAGTGCTGTACAGGATGTTGGACAGATGCCTGCCGACATCGGAGTTAATCAACTCCGTCATGTATCCGGCAATGCCCCTCTCGGCGATCCATTTCTCATCCAGAGACTGGATGTCTGCCAAGGTTTTGCCCTTGGCATTTTCCGCTTTAACCGCCGCAACTATTACAGGATCGGTGCCGATTTTGGCAAGTTTGGTATTGGCCAACTGCACAACCTCAGTGGAAGGGGGAGCGGCCGATGACCAGCCAATACCCAGAAAAAGAGGTAGAACAAGAGCACCAATTGCGGATAAACACGCTTTTCTGCCGATCATGAACGCGATCTCCTTTTCATTGATAACTTAATCATCCTTTTCAAGGCATCGTGACCTGAAAAAATCAAAATGGACTGTATATCCGGGATCGGCATGCACTAGTCAAGCCATTTTTTAAATTTTTCTATTTTTTATTTTTAAAAAAGCCGGGATAAGGATCCTTTTGATAAAGACATCATCACCTCCGACGCCATCATCCATTACCGTAAAAATTTATCGTTAACCGATTAATAGGCTTCTTTTAAATCTGTCTTGTCATGTGGCCAGCCCCCTGTGCCATGACGGTGAAAGCGATATTTTTCCGGCAAATAAAGGGCACAGGTCAAAAGCACAAGCCTCGGCCGCCGGAGTCACTGATCGCTGCCCTCTCCAGGCCCGAAACCAACCCGGACAAAACCCCTCATTTAGAACCAAGAAAAATCTCAACCCTTTTCCAGGGGAATCAAATTAATTTCAGTTTTTTTCCTTTTCAGCGATCCCCGGTTCAGGATGGGCGTGAAAAACCGGCAAGAGAAAACTATCAAAAAAATAGAACGAAAGTTTTAGGGCACTTTAATTGCATGCATCATGGTTCATATATCGCCCAACAGGCGTTAATCAACCAGGCGACCTTTCCGAACAGGGTTAAGACAGTGTTCTCTTACTTGCATGACATAAAAGACATCCAGATCAGCACCCCCTCCCCCATCGTCGGCTCCATGTCCTTGAGAGAATGTTTCGATTCCGAAAAGGGTTGTCTTTTCGCGGATGTCCTGAAAGGAATCGATGTCGGAGTACTCATCATCGAACCGTCCCGTCGCTCCATCGAGTTCTGCAACTCCGTGGCTTTGAATATCCTCGGAATCTCCCCTGAAGCGGTTACCTATCAAAAACTTGAAAAACTTCTCCACCCGCCCCAGAGCAAACAATCCTTTGGCGAATTGGCACATACCGCCCAGTCTGTCCAGTATGGCAATCACATTCTCGGCTATTCCACCTATCCGGTATCGGAAACGCATCTTTGTCTTCTGATCAGGGACATCACGGAAAAGGCCCGCTTAGAATCCATCGCCCAAGCGGTCAACACGATGGACAACATCGGCATGATATTTTCCGGGATACGCCATGAAATGGGAAATCCCCTCAACTCCATCAAGATGACTATCAGCGTCCTGGAAAAGAATATTGACTACTTCTCTCGCGAGACCATTTCCAAATACATCGAACGGACCGTCGCGGAAGTCGCAAGGATGGAATACATGCTCAAATCACTTAAGAATTTCAGCATGTTTGAAAAACTCGAGATTAAATCCATCGATCTGACGGCGTTTATCGGAAATTTCAAAAACCTGGCGTTTCAGGATTTCGAACAGAAAAATATCGAGTTGATATTTGAATCAGGTCCGCCGGGACGATTTGTCCACATCGATTCCCGGGCTCTGAATCAGGCGCTCCTGAACATTCTGGCCAATGCCGTGGATTCCCTGGAAGGCCGATCTTCACCTCAAATAAACATCACCTCCAAGGTAAAGGACAAATTCGTCCTTTTGGAAATCAAGGATAATGGCTGCGGCATGTCGGCGGAGCAGCAGAAGTCCCTATTCCGCCCCTTTTACACCAGCAAGTCCCAGGGAAACGGTTTAGGACTGGTCATTACCCAGAAGCTTCTGGCAAAAATGAACGCCAGCATCTGCATCCACAGTTCGGAAGGGGTGGGGACAGCGGTGGAAATCGTCTTTCCCCTGACCAAGCCCCCTCGATCAACGAATAAAGAAATGCATAAGGAATCCGTAATCTCCCTCAGGAAAGTCAGCGCATGAAAACTGTCCTTATTGTGGATGATGAAAGACCCTTTCTGCTCAGCCTTGAAGAGGGTCTGGCCGCTTTCAGCGACCGCTTCAACGTGATCTGTGCCGGAAATGGGGAAGAAGCTCTGGAGATTTTTCAAAAGCAGAAAATCGATCTGCTGGTGACGGATCTCAAGATGCCGGTTATGGATGGATTTCAGCTCATCACCGAAGTCATGCGGATCGATCCCTATCTGCCGGTCATTGTCATGACCGCTTTTGGCACCCCGGAGATCGAGGAGCGGATATCGGCCATGACCCCACTCCATTACCTGGAGAAACCGATCGATTTTGACACCCTGACCCAGATGGTGGACAAGGCTTCAGCGACCGAACCGCGCAGCTACATTCGCGGCATTACCCTCTCGGCATTTCTGCAGCTGGTAAACATGGAGCGGAAAAGCTGCACCCTGAAGGTCTGTTCCCAAGGCGAGAACGGCTTTCTTTTCATTCACAAAGGGGAACTCTACGACGCCCAAACCGCCCACCTTGACGGTGAAAGTGCGGCCATGGAAATTATCGGTTGGGATGCAACCGACATCGAGATGGATACCATCTGCCGGCGCAAAGAAAAAAGGATCGACTCATCTCTGGAGTTCCTGCTGCTGGAGACATTCCGCCTCAAAGACGAAACAAATGCCGAGCAGGCCTTCATTTCGCCCCCGACAAGAGAGGCTGCACCGGCTTTCCCCTCTGGTCAGGCCATTCCTGACGAAAAAAGGGAATCGCCGGAATTGGGACCGGTTGCCGTCGAAAGTGATCAAAAACTGCTCAACCTATTGAAAAAAACCTCAGCTATCCAGGAATTTGCGGTTTTTGACAAAGGAGGAGGGCTCAAATTCCACAGTCCGGAACCCTGTTCGCTGTTGAAGGTCTGCCCAGAAATTTTCCTGGCGGAATGTACCTCCCTGGAAACCTCTGCGGGAATGGGCGTCTTACGTTTTCTCCAGTTGATTACAGCCACCCGCAAAACCACGCTGATTTTCAGAAGAGGCCGGCACCAGATAGTGCTGACTTTGAACAAAGGGGCTCAACCGGCCAAATTTCTAGAACAATTGTCACCTTCTCTGTTTGAAAAAAGCTGATGTGAGGGAGCAAGGAGAAAATCATGCAGCAACTCATCGAGGATCTCAAATCCATTCCCGGAGTGATGGGCGCCTATGTTTATCACCCAAACGAGGGGATTCGTTCCAACAACCTTCCCCCTCTTTTCAAGACCGAAAGGATAATGGAAACAGCCAGAAACCTGGCCAAGATCACCGCCGCGGGCCGCCACAACTTCCAGGATCTATCGGACATATTCCTCAGCTTCGAGGAGTCATCGATTCTCTGCCGGCAATTGGCCGACACCAATTTTGTGATCGCCGTATGCGATCCCGATATCAACTTCAATGTTCTTTCCATGTCCCTCAATCTGGCCATGGAAGAGGTAAATTCCCGTATTGTCGCGCGGCAGCCGGAAAATATCACACCAAACACAATCCAGACACCGGCAACGGTGGCGACTCCCACTGTTCCGGCATCTCCGTCCGCTTCCTCTTCGCCCGCGCCATCCAATCCGGCGAACCTGACCAGGGAACTCGAGGTTTTGGGCCAAGCCCTGACCAAATTCCTCGGCCCCATGGCCAGAATCGTTTTCGACGACGCATTTGCAGAATGGTCCACAGGGAGAAACCCCTCGGCCAACGATCTTCCCGCCCTGATCGATACCCTATGTCAGGAAATTGGCGACGCCGACAAAGAGAAAAGCTTCCGGGAGATGGTTCGAGAGCATCTGCCCCAGGCCATTCGATAAAGGAGATGGGCAAATGACAGGCACCGATCTTTTTTCCCAGCACCTGGTTCAGGTAAGGGGAGTCGAGGGCTTCATGGTTCTCCGCAATGATGGCCATATTCTGACCCACAATATCGAACAGGCTGAAAAATTTGCCTCACTGGCCACGCTCAGTGGAATCAGTGTCCAGGGGGTTCAAAAAAAACTGGGCTTTATGCCGTTTCGTCATCTGGTTTTTTCCCGGGAACACAATCGAAGCCTGATTGTATTTCCCCTGGACAAATTCTATGTCGGCATATTTGCCAAAGTCGGTTTCAATCTCTCTGAAATAATTGAAGATGTGAATAAATTTCTGTTAAAGATAAAAATCAAAAAAAATCCCGGCCATTCCCCGAAAGAGGAGGAATAAATGATGATGATTCGCCCAAGGATCCGCTTCTTATTGTTAATTTGTCTGTTCGTCCTTCTGCCGCTTCTAAGCGTCTCCCCTGTACAAGCAGCAGAACCGCTCAACCCTTGGGACGAAAAGGTCAAAAGCATGGCCGAGGACTGTGCGCGGGAAATTGTCGAACAATTTGAATTGCTGTTGAGTTCGGGACAGCTCAACATGGTTCAATTATTTGATACCTTTTACGTTCCGATTCCCAAAACAGAGCCTCAAAAATACCACACCCGCTACGACGAGCTGGTTTCTGGCGTGATCCGGCCAATCCTTGACAAATACTTGGCCAAGGATCCCCGTCTCATCTACGTGGTTGCCGTAGACAGCAACGGCTACCTCCCCACCCACAACAGCAGATATTCACAACCTTTAACCGGTGATCCCGACCATGACTACAAATGGAATCAGAGCAAACGATTGTACAGCAACCGCACCGGTCTCAATGCTGCAAGAAACACAAAGCCTTATCTGATGCAGGTCCGTTATGTGAAAGACAGAAGGGTTGTTGTCGACATGTCGGTTCCGATTACAATCCAGAAAAGACACTGGGGAGCGGTTCGCATCGGATACCGTGATTGATTGAGAATTTCATTATTGTCATTGACCAGCTTAAATACCAATAAGACAAAGGAGACGGTAAATGTTTAAAAAAGTCGGATTAAAGGTTGCGATCCAGGTTAATCTTGTATTACTACTCGTCATGGCAGCCGGATCATTCTATATTATTCAGAAACAGAGCAAAAGTCTCGAAAACCAACTTCTGGAACGGGGACGAATCGAATCGGTTATCGGCGCCAAGCTGGTGGGAAAGGTTCTTGAAGAAGCCATCGACAATGAAGTTCTTTCGGAAAGAGAGGCTTTCGATACCAATTATCTTGAGATCGAGGGTTTTGACCCCGCCAAATTTCACACCCAGTACGATTTTTATCTGGACAAAGCCATTCTTTCGATTCTGGACGAATTTCTCAAGGATGAAAGTATCTATTACGCCATTGCCGCGGACCGCAACGGCTATGTTCCGACTCACAACACCCGTTTCCAGAAACCGCTGACCGGGGACAAGAAAAAGGACCGGGAAGGGAATCTCACCAAGCGGATGTTCAATGACAAGGTCGGTCTTGCCGCCGCCAGGAACATGGTTGAAGGTTTCTTCCAGACCTATCAGAACGAGGCCGATGGCAAAACCATCTGGGACGTCGCCTCCCCCATTTTCGTCAACGGCAAACATTGGGGCAATTTCCGCATCGGCTTTGTTCTTGAAGACCTCCGCGCCGCCCAAAGCAAACTTGAAGGAACATTGATTATGATCATGGCGGCAATTCTGTTGATATCCGCTCTGTTGATCTTCCTGGTGGTCAGTCAGGCCCTCAAGCCTCTCAAGGATTTCACCAAAATCGCTTCCGAATTCGCCGATGGCAACGTCGACCAGCCGATTGTATCCACCTCCAAGGATGAAATCGGCCAATTGGCAGAGGTGCTGGAACGTTTACGGGTCAGCCTCAAAATGGCCATGTCCCGCCTCAGCAGAAAATAAAAACCATTCAGAACAATTCGCCAATCTGAACGGAAACGGCATCCTTGCTGGATGCCGTTTCCGTTTTTTGCCGCTTCCTGATTTTTCGTCATTCCCTTGTCGAATGAGCGGCCGGATTGACCCAACTGCAGGGGACCTCCGTCAGACACTTTCCGCATACGTCCGCTTTTCCCATCTCCCGATATTCTTCCTCATTCTGCAGACAGACGCCATAGCATTTACGCCGGTCGTAATCTTCGACCGACAGGGCTTCCACCCTGCAATGTTTGACACACTCCAGACAGGAACCATCATGTCGATAAAGGCAGAATTCACCGACAGGTCTCGGGTCTGGAGCAAGCGGAAGAGATGTCACCAGACTGCCGATTCGGCCGCAACATCCCTTTTCAGTGATAAGCATACGGTTGACGCCAAAGCGTCCCAAACCGGCAATGAATGCCACATGGCGGTGCGACCAGTCGCTGATTAACCGGTGAGAATCAAAATTATGCGTCGCCGGAGGGGCAAAGGCGCCATGGCCGCGAACTCTGAGAAAACCTTCAAGATGGCTTCCCAGTTTTCCAATCAGGACATTGGTGTCCACATAGGCCTGTGCCCAGGAACGAGATGCCAAAAACCCGGAAAGGTTGCCATGGCCCGTGCTGCGCTCAAAGGGAAGAAAGTAAGCGATGACGGTCCGCGCCCCAGGCAGTAAGTCAACGGGGAGGGCATGGCTATCTGAAACCGCTTTTTTCAATTCCACAAAAAGCGGGTCCCCGGCAGCGGCGAAAGCGACAGGAGGTTTACCCCAGTTTGTGGCGAACCGGCCCTCTTCCATGGAAGCTTGAACAAAGCGTTCAATTTCGTTTCGAATTTTCTCTTTCAGCATAAAATTACTCCCACCTTACGGTGATGCATTTCTTTTCATCCCCTTTTTTCGCCTTCTGGGACTCAAGGACCAGTTTGGCGCCGGTTTTCAAACCGTTTCTGAACCGCCAACCCGAGGAGAATAAATCCCAACCCCATAAGGGTTGAAACCTTAATGGTTTCTCCGACAAAAAAATATATGAAAAAAAGGGAAATGGGCGGAGAGAGAAAAATCAGACTCCCTACACGGGCGGTATTCTCGGAGTACCTTAAGGCCAAAAGCCAGAGGACAAAGGTAAAGCTCATTTCGAAAGCTCCGACATACAGAGCACCCGCGATACCCCGGCCCTCGGGAAAATGGAATTCAGCCGTCACCACAAAATAAATCAGGGTAATTATCGTGCCACACAAAAAACTTTGGAACAGGGCGACAACCGGATGTCGTGCATCTTTGGTGTTGTAAATCCAATACAAGGCCCAGACCACTGTGCTGGCCAACGCCAGGGCAACCCCGAAAGGATTGGAAAACTGAAGGTTGAAAAAATTTCCCTCGGTGGAAATGACCAGAACGCCCAGATAACCCAGAATCAAACCGGCGAAATCTCCGACTCCAATCCGCTGTCCCAGAAGGGGTACGGAGAGTACCGCCAGCGTCAGCGCCCAGGTATAATTTATGGGCTGTGCCTGCTGTGCCGGCAAGAGATCGTAAGCCTTGAACAAAATGAGGTAGTAAAGAAAAGGATTGAGAAAACCCAGGGTGAGAGAGCGCAGCCATTCCCAAGCTGAACTACGGTGAACATCGCCGACACGCCCCGTAGCCAGCACCGCTCCCCCCAGCACCAGGGTCGAAACGGCGGAGGAGTAAAGCAGCAATTCCAACGGCGAGAGATACTTCAAGCTGAGTTTGAACGCGGCAGCGACCGTTGACCAGAGCAAAACAGTAGCCAACGCCAACAGATAAGCTTTTTTCTGGTCAGTCAAAGGCATTCAGAAATTTTTTCGAAAGCCTCCTGTCCAGGAGGTCGATTTTTGTCATGGAGATTGTTTTCCCAAAGAACCCGTAGCCTGCACCTTAATCAATTGACCGGTTTTTGGGAATCACCTGTTTGCCGATTCAGGTCGGTCGACAACATATGAGATTTCATCTCCGTCGTTCAGACAATCCTTCAGTGACGGCGCCTGGCCGTTGACCAGAATACGCACCGGAGAAATGGGAAACGCATTAAAATCCTTGCAGAAAAATTCGCCGACAGTGAAACCCTCGGGAAACAGGTAGGACATCGCTGGGGCAGTGGCACCTCTGAAAACATTGACCTTGACCATTTTTTGTTCCTTTTGGGCCCTTTTCTCCCAGGCATAACCTCCCTAGCCTTTCAAGAAGGGGGTTTCCCTTGGCAGAATGGTAGTCTCAATGTGGTAAAGAGATCAATTCTATAATTTTAAAAAATTTTTTTAAATTATGATAAAGGAATCTTAGGGGCGGAGGGCCTGGCTTTGAACAGGAACTGAGGGTCAGGTTTTTAACTTCGCAATACAATGATACCCTGTCTGCTGCAGGAAAAATAATTGTCAAAAAAAGCATCCGGATTATTAATCTGAATGCCCGTCAGCGACAAGTTAGGGTTGCCATACCGGAAGATTTTTCAACCTGTTATCGACATGGGCCTATCCCTTTGTCATGCTATGACTGTTGTACCTATTGCCCATGTTCATTCCTCCCTCGTTGTTCTCCTGTCTCAGGCGGCTGCTGCCGCTGTTTGATCTGCGGCTGACGCTGCTGCCCGGGCTGGACCCGACGCGGCTGCACCTGAGGCCGATTCGGTTGCGACTGAACCCGCGGTGATTGCTGCGGCTGCCGGATCTGCGGCTGACGCTGCTCGGGCCGGGTCCGTTGCGGCTGCACCTGAGGCCGATTCGGCTGCGGCTGGACCCGCGGCGGCTGCTGAGGCTGCCGGATCTGCGGCTGACGCTGCTGAATTTGCTGCTGCCTTTGCTCCCTCAGTTTCTGTATCTGATGCGACGGTTTGGGTTGATAGTTTTGAACCCCCCAATTCCCACGCTTTTCCCAATAACGATCATTTTGCCACTTCTTCCAGTTTCGTTGAAGATGTGGACTGGATATCCGTTCATAGTTCCAGCGATGACCCTGCCACTGACGGCCACGGTAATAGTCTTTCCACCGAGGATCGACATCATAGTAAAAACCGGGAATACCACTATAGTAATTCCAACTCCGATTATAGTATTGAGAGCGATACCAGCGCCCTTCCCAGGGCCGCCACCAGTAACCGTTCCAGAAAAATAGATCCACCGCGATATCGGGCACAGCATAGACATAGGTGGTATCGGGAATCACTATCAGGCTGGGATATCCCCGAATGGCGATGGGCGGCGGATCGTAGATTCTGCTGTAACCCGCATACCTGGTTCCTGAAGCGACGTAACAACCCTGAAGCAAGAGAAACAACACTACCGGCATTAATTTTAAATAGCGATTTTTTTTCATTTTTCGCCCCACTTGATGGTTATTGTAAAGCGGTTGCCAGAGTGCGGAAAAACAGAGCCGTTGGTGCTCCTGCTGTAGTGTCCGGATTGTTTCCTTTTCCAGCCAAAGGAAACAACATTCCGGGCCGCCATCCTTTGCCTCCGCCCATCACTTCCTGGAGAAAATTCCCCGCTCAAATCCGGCGCCACATTAATCCCGCTATCAGGGCATGTCAAAATCTACCATTTGCGGAAATGAGACTTTTTGCTCAGAACATGGCAAAACAACAATTTCCGTTACACAAAACATTTCTAAACGCGCCAGCCGGGTCTTCAATGCGGGGAGATCCGCCTGATCCCGACCCGTTCCAGGCAATAGAGAAGCACGGCATTAACTACCACAAGGGATACGGCAAAAGCAGGAAATCCTGACTCGATGATTGATGATTCGTTTTCCTGCAGAACGCTCCCGATAAAAGCCCCCACGGCATAAAAAAAGACCACCG
>JAAZDE010000044.1 GCA_012512925.1 Desulfuromonadaceae bacterium | reverse complement strand
GGCATAATCCCGTCAAATAACATCTTCAATTGGAGGGCGACATGAAACGATTCGGTTTTCAAATGGGTTTTGCAATGTCCCTGGTTTTTATGGCCATTTTGGCGGCCCCGGTATGGGCGGCCCCTCCATTCGAAGGAGGACCCGGATATGGCCAGAAAGGCCCTGATCGCAAACATAACGGCAAGGAGCTGCGAGGGTCCAATAACAAAAGGGGCACCGACAACAAAGGGCATGGGGATTATCGGAAAGCAGACAAAAAAGGCTATAGCAAACAGGGCTCCAGCCACAATGTATACCGTGGCAAGCAGCGCTACTTCAACGACCACCACCGCGTAGTCGTCCATGACTACTATGCAGGCCAATACCGCAGGGGCCATTGCCCTCCCGGTCTGGCCAAAAAAGGCTACGGCTGTATGCCCCCAGGACATGCAAAAAAATGGGCGATCGGACGCCCCCTGCCGCGCTCGGTGATTTTCCATGACCTGCCGCCGCAGGTTCTGGTTCAGCTGGGGCCGACGCCTTCCCGCCATCGTTTCGTGCGCGTGGCCGAGGATATTCTCCTCATCGCCACTGGAACGGGGATGGTGGTCGATGCCATCGACAACCTGAGCTGGGAGTTCGGGCGCTGACAGTCAGAAGGAAAAAACAACTAAAGGGCGAAGCAACGGGCTTCGCCCTTTTTTCGTTCCCGCAAACCCCGGCCCCCAAAACAAACCCTGCATCTTCCTTCTTTTTTCCATGGAGACTTTTTATTGTGCTAATCTGACGTTCTTGAGAAGGAAAGGAGCGGCCGGTGCTTCTCGATGTTCATAACCTGATGACCTATTTTTTCACCGCCCGGGGTCTCGTCAAGGCGGTACGGGGAGTGGAATTTTCTCTGGAGGAAGGGGAATGCCTGGCGCTGGTGGGGGAATCGGGGTGCGGCAAGTCGGTGACCGCCCTCTCCATCCTGCGACTGATTTCGCCGCCGGGGAAAATCGTCGAGGGAGAGATCCGCTTCCGCGGCGAGGATCTGCGGCTGCTGCCGGCGGAGGAGATCCGCCGCGTCCGCGGCAACTGGATCGCCATGATCTTTCAGGAACCGACCACCTCCCTCAATCCGGTTTTTTCGGTGGGAGAACAGATCGCCGAGGTGCTCCGCCTGCATATGGCCAGAGGACGGCAAGAGGCCCTGGAGGAGGCGGCGGAACTTCTTCACCAGGTCGGCATACCCGCCGCCTCGCGACGGTTGCGCGATTATCCCCACCAACTCTCCGGGGGCATGCGGCAACGGGTGATGATCGCCATGGCCCTGGCCTGCAGCCCCGATCTGCTGATTGCCGATGAACCGACCACCGCCCTGGACGTGACTATCCAGGCACAGATTCTCGAGCTTCTCAACCGCCTCAAGGAGGAGAGACGCATGGCGACCCTGCTGATCTCCCACGATCTGGGGGTGGTGGCCCAGACCGCCGACCGGGTAGCCATCATGAACGCCGGCCTGATCATGGAATACGCGCCGGTGCGGGCCCTCTACTCCCGACCCCTTCACCCCTATACCCAGGGACTGCTCCAATGCGTTCCCCGCCTGGGGAAAAAACGGCAGCGCCTGCGCCCCATGGCCTGGGAATTCACCTCATCCGGGCAGACCTTCCTGGACCATTGCCCGCAGCCCTTTGCTCCCCGAGGGGGGAAAATCCCGCCGCTGCGGGAAGTGGAAGAGGGACACTGGGTGCGGTGCTGGGAGTAAAGACGCCATGATGTCGCATCCCGCCTATTAAAAATCCTCACGCCCCGCCGAAAAGCCCAAATTCCACTCTTTCAGCAGCCTGTCAGTCGTTGTTGCCGAAAAAGATGAATCTAAAATTCTGCACGGTACAGGGTTCGTCTTGCCGTTGCCGCAGGGTATCGAGGTGAGCGACCGACTTGTCGGCAATTTCCTGGTGAATGCAGACGATGCTGCTCCGCTCCTTCTTGCGGGGGATCTCCCCCAGAAGAACGTCGATGACCCGATCGAGATAGCTGTGCAGATTTTCCACCAGCTTATTGATCGAGATGACTCCTTTTCCCGAGTCCCTCATGGTGGCCAGGGCGCGCAGAATTCTCCTGACCTGCCAGGAAGTGCCGGCGGAATAGGTGGTGATGGTCTGATGGAAGGAGGACGCCGAACAAAAACCCCGGTTCAGCAAGGCGATCCTCTCGATCAGCAGGATGTGTTCCCCCAGGCTTCCACAGAGCCGTTCCCTTTGGGAACGGTATTCCTCCGCGGCGATCAACAGCAGGCATTTTTCGATGATGTTGTGCCCCCCCGAAATCGAATCGATGATCTCCATGGCCTTCCGTGATTCGGAATTCCGGATCGATTTGATCAGATCCGCCGCGATCTTGGCCGCGTAGCCCTTGCTCGCGTAATGGACCAGGCTGTCGACGATCTGAGCGCTGTTGTCCTCCTTTTTGCGCGGCGCCGGGAAGAGAACCTCGACAGCCGACCAGAGTTCCAGCAACTGGCTCTCCGCGGCGGGAGAGTTGATCGCCAGATCATGCCGTTGAAAAGCCCGCAGCAGCCGCTGAATGGAATCGTCATCCAGTTTGTCGCTGAAAACGGTGACAATGGTGTTGTTCAGCAGCCGGGACAACTGAGCGGTGTTGTGATCGGGGCGTTTCAGGATGGCCGATACCGGTTTCCCATAGATCCCCGAGGTCGATTTTTCCAGATCATAGACAAGGGCGGCGCGGCTCCACTCGAGGTCGGTCCGGTGAACATGAAACCTGGCGAATTTTTCGATCATGAGCAGTTTCTGCTCGGCGATCTGCCGCGCGCTGAAGCCGTCGAAAGCCTCGATATCGACAAAGGTCAGGTAGTTGGCCAGTTTGAAATTCCGGTCCAGGAAAATGCCGATGTTCTTGTCCTCTTCGGGAAAGGAGATATCGGGTTTTTCCGTTGCCGTGGAGACGTTCATATGCACGGGGAAGTTTCGGAAAAACTTGAAATCCTTCCCGGTTCGAAAGACCACATACCAGAATTTGGGGATCGACGAGAAGTTGCGCAGAAAATCATCCAGCACCGAATAACCCTCGATTCTTGGCCCCGTGTCGCCGTCAAAGAAAAAACTCTTGTTTTCAAAAAAGATATATTCCGGGGAATAGCCGATGTCGATCAGTTCCGTGAGAAAGACCTTGGTCATCTTGACCACCGCTTGCCGCTCCCCGCTGACGATCTTTTCCTTCAGCAGATCGCCGATCCTCTCGATGTAATTGGTTTCAAAAAAACCGTACAGCTGATAAACCAGCGACCTCAGCCGGTCCCCTTCCGAAAAGTCGGCCAACATCCCGACCAGTTGCCTTTTGATCTTGGGGGACACCTCATCGACAACGGGATCCTCCTGAATCTCCTGGATCAACTCCTCGATAACCGGGCGGATATCCTCCGCGCCGAATCCGGGGTTGTCGGTCTCCTCGGTGATCTGCAACAACTCCTTGCAGAGGATTTTAGTGTTGAAGGCAGGCACCTTGTAGATATCGAGGGAATAGTTGAACAGCAGCTCTTCGATAAGCTGAGCGAAAAAGAGGACGTTTTCAGTTTCTTCGTTGATCGTCCAGCGGGTCAGATTGGGAGGCAGCATGAGTTCTCTTTTTGTGAAATGTGGAAAGGATCATCAGACGAACGACGGGATGGGGAAATCGCAATCTCCGGGCGAAGGCAACCTCCGGGACGGTAACACGAGGCCCCGCTAAAATAGCTTTTTAACTTCGTTTCGTCAACAATGACGAAGAGAAAGAGGGGCTTACGCCAACTTCTCCGGCAGCATTTCCGTTCCACCCGGCCGACCCAGGGGCCGGTGTGCCGTCCACCTCCGGCAAGCATTCACTGGCAGGAAGCCAGACCGGCAGACGCGCCAAACCCATTAATTTTTAGTACGGAGTTTTATTAATTGATTTTCCGTCACTTCCATCCAGCCTTTTTGGGTCCCTTTCAGGATTTCTTCAAGCGCTCTTCCGGCAATTTCAAAAAAGCTATTTTTACCTCTCTAAGTACCCGTCCAAAACTTTCCTAGTTTATAAATAAATGTTTTTATATATTTTTTTACGAAATGGGTAAGCTTTTTTCAGGAACAAAATTCAAAACCGGAATTTTAAGAAATCTCTTGCGACAAAAATAAAACAATGTTATGTTTTTAAAAAACGGGAGCAGGAAACGTCTTCCCGTAATCTGATAGACTTTTCCATGAATGGTAAAATCGGTTTTTCAACAGCAAGGAGCGGCTCATGAAAGATTTCTATCGGCATTTCAAGGCTAGGCAGTGCAAGGCCAAGGAAGTTCTGGGACGACCTCTGACCTTCGCGGAAAAGATTCTCTACGGCCACTCCTGGAATCCGGAAATCGAAAATTACCGGCGCGGGGTCGATTACGCCGAACTGAAACCCGACCGGGTGGCGATGCAGGACGCCACCGCCCAGATGGCGATCCTCCAGTTCATGAACTCGGGCAGAAGGTCCAGCGCCGTTCCGACCAGCATCCATTGCGATCACCTCATCGAGGCTGAAAAGGCCGCCGCCGCGGACCTGGAGAGGGCGCTGATGGAGAACCGCGAGGTCTACGACTTTCTGGAATCGGCCGGCCGCCGCTACGGGATGGATTTCTGGAAACCCGGCGCCGGCATCATCCATCAGGTGGTGCTGGAAGAGTATGCCTTCCCCGGAGGCATGATGATCGGCACCGACTCCCACACCCCCAACGCCGGCGGCCTCGGCATGGTGGCGATCGGAGTGGGCGGGGCCGACGCCGTCGACGTCATGAGTGGAATGAGCTGGGAGTTGAAGTGGCCACGCTTCATCGGGGTCCGCCTGACCGGAAAACTCGGGGGCTGGGCTTCTCCCAAGGATGTGATCCTCAAACTGGCCGGCCTTCTCACCGTCAAGGGGGGAACCGGAACCATCGTCGAATATTTCGGCCCCGGCGCGGAAACCATCTCCTGCACCGGCAAAGCGACCATCGCCAACATGGGCGCTGAAATCGGCGCCACCTGCTCCCTCTTCCCTTATGACGACAAGATGCGCGACTACCTCAAATGTACCGGCAGGGAGGAACTGGCCGCAACGACCGAACTGTTCCGGAAAGCCCTGCGGGCCGACGACGCGGTCTACGCCGATCCGGAACAATACTACGACAAGTTGATCGAGATCGACCTGGACCGACTGGAACCGCATCTCAACGGCCCCTTCACCCCCGACCTGGCCTGGCCCCTGTCCAGGATGAAAGAGGCGGTGGCCGAACACGGCTATCCTGAAAAGATCAGCGCCGCCCTGGTCGGCAGCTGCACCAACGCCAGTTACGAGGACATCGACCGCTGCGTCTCCATCGCCCGGCAGGCCTTGGCCAAGGGGCTGAAAGCCGCCACCCCCTTCCTCATCAACCCGGGATCGGCACGAATCAAGGAGACCATCGCCAGGGACGGCCAGCTTCAGGTACTCGAAGAATTGGGTGGCACCATTTTCGCCAACGCCTGCGGCCCCTGCATCGGCATGTGGAAGCGCACCGATGTCAAAAAAGGAGAGATCAACACTATCGTCACCTCCTATAACCGCAATTTCGCCAAGCGCACCGACGGCAACCCGGAAACCCGGAATTTCGTCGCCAGCCCGGAAACGGTGACCCTGCTCGCCATCGCCGGCAGACTGACCTTCAATCCGGCTACCGACGAACTGATCAACGACAAGGGTGAAAATGTCCGTCTCGAGCCGCCGCAAGGCGCCGAACTGCCCCCGCGCGGCTTAGCCTCCGAAAAGGGCGGTCTGATCTCCGTTCGCCCCAATCCGAGGATCGAGGTCGCCATCGAAGCGGCAAGCGACCGCATCCAGCGCCTTGTCCCCTTCGATCCCTGGGATGGAAACGATTTTCAGGAAATCCCCGTGCTGCTCAAGGCCAGGGGGAAATGCACCACCGACCACATCTCCATGGCCGGGCCGTGGCTCAAGTACCGCGGCCACCTGGACAACATCAGCAACAACCTTTTCCTGGGAGCCGTCAACGCCTTCACCAACGAACCGGGCCAGACCAAAAACATCTTTACCCTGGAATACGGCGAAACCCACCAGGTGGCCCGCGACTACAAACGACGCGGCATCGGCTGGGTGGTGATCGGCGAGGAGAATTACGGCGAGGGCTCCAGCCGCGAACACGCCGCCATGGAGCCCCGCTTTCTCGGCGGCCAGGCGGTGGTGGTCAAAAGCTTCGCCCGCATTCATGAGACCAATCTGAAAAAGCAGGGGATGCTGGCTCTCACCTTCGCCGAACCGGCCGATTATGACAAGATCCGCGAAGACGATCGGGTTACCATCAACGTCTCGCAGATCGCTCCCGGAGAACCCCTGACAATGACCCTTCTCCACGCCGACGGCGTCAGCGAGTCGATTCAGCTCAATCACACCTACAACGCCAACCAGATCGAATGGTTCAAGGCCGGTTCGGCCCTCAACCTGATCGCCGCCGGCAAGATGGGCTGAGGTGACGAATTATGAGGGATGAAAACAAGTTGAACTCTATAAAAAGGTGACACTATGGCACAGCGAGGAATCAGAGAGGCAGAAGCGAAACAGCTGATCCTGGATCATATCGATTTTCCCCTGGTCCACGACATGGTTCTGGTCCGCCCCCACAGCGACATCTCGGCGCTGGCGAAGGATTATCCCTTCCTTTCAGGGCAACTGGTGGCCAAGCCCGACGTACTGGTGGGCAAAAGGGGAAAGCACAATCTGGTGCTGCTCAACAAGAATTTCCAGGAGTGCCTGGAGTGGATCGAAAAGAAACGCTCGGCGCCGGTCCGGGTGGGTCCCGTCAAGGGAGACCTGACCCACTTTCTGATCGAGCCTTTCATTCCCCATGACCAGGAGTTCTACCTGGCCATTCAGGCGGAACGGGACGGCGACGTGATCTACGTCTCCGACCAGGGCGGCATCCATGTCGAGGAGAAATGGGATCAAGTCAAGGAAATCCGCGTTCCCGTTGACCAATTCCTGCGCGAAGAGGAGGTGCTGGCGGTACTCGACCAACCGCTCCTGGCCCGCTTCGCCGCGGCTCTGCACAAGGTTTTCGCCGATCTCGATTTCGTCTATCTGGAAATCAACCCCATCGTCATCGTCAACGAGCGGATCCACATGCTCGACCTGGTGGCCAAGCTGGACGACACCGCCGCTTTCCGCAACCGGGAGAAATGGGGCGGAGTGGTTTTTCCTTCCCCTTTCGGCACCGTCCTCACAGCCGAGGAACGCTACATCAATGAACTCGACTCCAAGACCGGGGCCTCTCTCAAACTTAAAATCCTCAACCCCGAGGGGAGGATCTGGACCATGGTCGCCGGCGGCGGCGCCAGCGTCGTCTACGCCGACACCATCGTCGACCTCGGCTACGGCTCCGAACTGGCCAACTACGGCGAGTACAGCGGTGACCCGAACCAGGAACTGACCTACGAATACGCCAAAACCGTCCTCGACCTGATGACCCGCAAGAAGGGAAAACCGAAGATCCTCATCATCGGCGGCGGCATAGCCAACTTCACCGACGTCGCCAAAACCTTCACCGGCATCATCATGGCCCTCAAGGACTACCGGGAGAAGCTGATCGAGAACCGGGCCACCATCTACGTCCGCCGGGGCGGCCCCAACTACAAGGAAGGCCTCGAAAAAATGGAGGAAACCGGCAAGGTGCTGGGCGTGCCGGTCCATGTCTACGGGCCTGAAACGCACATGACCAAGATCATCAGTCTGGCTCTGGGAGGGAAATCGCAATGAACGACTACGAACTGTACGACAAGAACTCACAGGCGATTATCTACGGCTCCCAGATCAACGCGGTGCAGCGGATGCTCGATTTCGACTATCTCTGCGGCCGCAAAACCCCCAGTGTGGCGGCCATTGTCAATCCCGCCCGGGAAAGCCTGGTAAAGGTCTTTTTCAGCCTGCATGAAATCATGGTGCCGGAGTACAAGACCCTGCAGAAGGCGGCGGCGGAACACCCCACCGCCCACGTTCTGATCAACTTTTCCTCTTTCCGCTCCGCCTACGCCAGTTCCAAGGAGGCGCTGGAGACCGATTCCATCCGGGTGGTGGTCATCGTCGCCGAGGGGATTCCCGAGCGCGACACCCGCAAGCTGATAGCTCTGGCCAAAAAGAAAGGTAAAACCATCATCGGCCCGGCCACCGTCGGCGGCATAAAGGCGGGAGCGTTCAAGATCGGCAACACCGCCGGCAAGACCGACAACATCATCGCCTCCAAGCTGCTGCGCCCCGGCTCCGTGGGAGTGGTCTCCAAATCGGGGGGGCTTTCCAACGAACTCTACAATATCGTCGCCCTCAATGCCGACGGCATCAACGAAGGGGTCGCCATCGGCGGCGACCGCTGGCCCGGTTCCGATTACCTCGACCACCTGCTCCGCTACGAGAAAAATCCCGACATCAGATTCATGGTAGCCTTGGGAGAGATCGGCGGACGGGACGAGTATGTGATTATCGATGCCATCAAAAAGGGGCTGATCACCAAACCGCTGATCATGTGGGTGACCGGGACCTGCGCCACCATGTTCACCACCAGCGTCCAGTTCGGCCATGCGGGAGCGGCCAGCGGCGCTGAAGAGGAATCGGCCCAGGCCAAAAACGAAGCCCTGAAAGAGGCCGGAGTCATCGTCCCCGAATCCTTCGACACCTTCGGCGAAAAGGTCCGGGAAACCTATCAACGGCTCAAAAGCGAGGGAAGGATTCAGGAAACGGAACTTCCCGCCGCTCCCAAGTTTCCGATTCCGCTCACCGAAGCCCTTTCCAACGGTCTGGTTCGCAAGCCGACCAACTTCACCTGCACCATCTCCGACGACCGGGGGGATGAGCCGATCTACGCCGGCTTCAAAATCTCCGAGATTCTGGAAAAAGGATGGGGAATCGGCGACATCATCAGCCTTCTCTGGTTCCGCAGACGTCTTCCCGAATTCGCCACAAAATTCTTCGAGTTGGTGCTGGTGGTCTCCGCAGATCACGGACCGGCGGTTTCCGGCGCCCACAACGCCATCGTCGCCGCCCGCGCCGGGAAAGATATGGTCAGCGCCCTGGCCTCCGGGCTGCTCACCATCGGGCCGCGTTTCGGCGGCGCCATCAACGACGCCGCCGTCTATTTCAAAGACGCCAAGGATCGGGGCCTGTCTCCCAAGGAATTCATCAACGAGATGAAGGACAAAGGGATCAACATCCCGGGGATCGGCCACCGCGTCAAGTCGGTGCAAAATCCCGACAAGAGGGTCGAAATCCTCTCCGATTACGCCAAAAAGAATTTCCCCACAACCGCCTACCTCGATTACGCACGGGAGGTGGAGAAACTGACCACCGAAAAGCGGAACAATCTGATTCTCAATGTCGACGGCTGCATCGCGGTGGTCTTCCTCGATCTCCTTGCCTCCAGCGGCATCTTCTCCGACAGCGAGGCCCGCGAGATCGTCAACCTTGGCTATCTCAACGGCTTCTTCATGGTCGCCCGCTGCATCGGCATGATCGGCCACATCATGGACCAGTACCGAATGAAGAAGGGACTCTACCGTCATCCGTGGGATGACATCCTGTACGATGTGAAAAGGATGGAATGAAGAAAGGAAAGGGGGCGCCGAAAACGCCCCCTTTCTTATTTTTTTCCGGAAAAATCGTGGCGAAAAACCCCCTTGAGCTGCGCCAGCATGATCTCAGCGTCGTTGGTGGGCGGGAAACAGGTTCCCTCCCGACAGACCTGAGCCGTGGGTGCCCCGTGGCTCGGGGGTGTCACGTTTGCCCCGGGCCGCCCCTGTCCCTGCGCTTGGTCCTGAAAAAACAAGGTGGAACGGGGCAAAAATGCGGCGTGATAACGGCCGATCAAGGAGGCCGTTTCGGCGACGCCGCCAGCCGCCGTCAAAGTGACGCGGGAGGTCGGGCCGAGAACCCAGTCCAGCGACAAAAGAAGAAAGGGATACGCCAGGGGAACATGGGCCATCTCCCCGAAAAGTCGCGAGATCCCGCGAACCCCTTTCTCTCGCAGCTCCCGATCAGCCGACAGCTCTGCCAACCGCAGGAGGTTGAGAACCGCCACGGAATTTCCGGCGGGCAAGGCGCTGTCATGCCGATTTATCCCTCTGGTCAGAATGGTTTCTCCATCGCTGCCGGTGTCGAAGAAACCGTCCTTCCCGTCCCCGAAAAGAACCAGCATTTCTTCGGTCAGTTCGTGGGCTTTTTCGAGATAGAGGGGATCGAAACAGGCCATATAGAGTTCCACAAGCCCCCAACAGAAAAAACTGTAATCCTCCAGGAAACCCTGAATGGCTGCCTCTCCCTCCCGCCAGCGCCGCAAAAGACGCGAATTCTCCTGGTCATACAAACGGTCGAAGACAAATTGAGCCGCTCGTTGGGCGGTTTCGGTAAAGCCGTTTTCACCCAGGATCGCTCCGGCCTTGGCGAAGGCGGCGATGGCCAGGCCGTTCCAGGAAGTGAGAATCTTATCATCCAGAAAAGGGCGGACCCGCTGGGAGCGGACCGCCAGCAGCCTTTTTCGGCACCCTTCCAGGAAAATCCGCTCCTCCTCCGACAGCGGAGCCATTTCAGGCCGGTGAAGGATATTGCGACCCTCGAAGTTCCCCTCCCCGGAGACCCCCATCAGGCGACAGAATCGCTCCCCTTCGGCATCTCCGAGGAGGGAGAGGATCTCCCGGCGATCCCAGAGATAGAAACTCCCCTCGGCCCCTTCCGAATCGGCATCCTCGCCGCACCAAAAACCGCCGTCGGGATGCCGCAGGGAGGTATCCAGATAGCCGAGAGTTTCAGCCGCCATTTCGGCAAAGGCGCCATCCCCGCTTGCCTGATAGGCCTCCAGGCTGGCGATGACGAAAAGCGCCTGATCGTAGAGCATCTTCTCGAAGTGGGGAATCTGCCATGCTGCATCGACAGCGTAGCGGTGGATTCCAAAACCAAGTTGATCGTAGATTCCACCGGCGCGGATCTTTTTCAGGGTTTTGGCAACCATGGCCAGGGCTTTTTCATCGCCGTACCGCTCGTGAAGCCGAAGCAGCAGCAGCAGATTGTGACTCATAGGAAATTTGGGAGCACCGCTGAACCCGCCGTTTTCGGCGTCAAAATCTTTGCTGTAGTCCTTCAGGGCGATGAGCAGAGGTTCATCGCTTATGGGACCGGCGGTATCGGTTCCCCGTCCGGCCTCTTTCAGGTGGCGGCTGACCAGATCGCCGTTTTCCTCGATCTTGAGCCGGTCTTCCTGCCAAAGGGCGACAATGCGGGTCAACAGAGGGATGATGCCCGGATGGCCGCGAACCGCGTGGCGGGGTATGTATGTGGCCGCGTAGAATGGTTTTTTCTCAGGCGTCAGGAGGACATTCAAGGGCCAACCGCCACCGCCGGTCATCAACTGGCAGGCCTCCATATAAAGGGCGTCGACATCGGGACGCTCCTCCCGGTCGACCTTGACGGCGACAAAATGAGCGTTCAGAAAGGCCGCAACCTCTTCATCTTCAAACGATTCCTTCTCCATGACATGGCACCAGTGGCAGGTGGCATAGCCGATGGACAGAAAGACCGGTTTATCCTGGCGTTTCGCCAGATCGAAGGCCTCCCGGCACCACGGCCACCAATGCACGGGATTGCCGGCATGCTGCAGAAGATAGGGGCTTTTCTCCGAGCCGAGGCGATTGCCGGCGGCACCTGGGGGAAAGCCATTACGAGAAGTTTTTTTCATGGGCCACTCCATCTCCCTGGGCTGCCTCTGGAAAGAACCTTATCGCTTCAACCAGGCGCAGGACAGTGAAAAATCACCCCGTTGTCTCCTTGGGGCTGGCCCCGTACTGGTTTGGGCCGGGGTTGCCCTCCTGCACCATAAACACCAGCAGAACGATGGCGCCGAGCAGCGGAATCAAACCGATCAACAGCCACCAGCCGCTGCGGCCGGTATCGTGGAGGCGCCGCATCGATACGGCGATACCGGGGATGACTACAGCCAGGCTGTAGAGACTCCCGACCACACCCGGACTGCCCAGAATCCCCTCCACGAGGCTGATTCCGATAGCGATGAGGAGGTTGATCAAAAAGAACATCCAGTATTCCGTTCTTCTCGCCCGCCCGCTGAATACCGCATACTTTTTCATTACCTCAAGATACCAATACATACCCGTCTCCTTGGTTTTATCGCACCAGTGTTTTAAAAAGTCCTGTTCGAGGTTGCCATTGACCGTCCAAAGGAGGTACAAACAGTTTTTACAAATTTCCGCATCAGGGAGGCACAGTTCATGGGAATTCTCAGCAATACGGTCAGCATCCGCCAGTTCCGGGTGGTCGGTGACAAACCGACGGCCAATCTACCTGCGTGGGCGGGAACCCGGCTCGCCGATTTCGGTTTCCGCTCCATCGAGGACAGCGCCGAGGAACTGGCGATCGGCTGGGTCGAGTTCGACGATCCCCGCGAAAGCGGTTTTGAAGCGCCCCATGCCTTCCAGCGCGACCATTATTTCGTTTTTACCCTGCGCCGCGACCAGCGCCGCCTTCCCGCGGCCCTTTTCAAACAGCATTTGCAGCAGGAGGAGGCCGATTTCCTGGCGGCCCACCCCGGATTCCGCCGGGTGCCGAAACAGAAGCGGGAAGAACTGAAGGAGATGCTGCGCCTGCGGTTGCTGGCCAAAACCCTGCCCGCCCCTTCCCTGTGGGATGTGGTCTGGGATACGGAGAAGGACCTGGTCACCTTCGCCAGCCTCAGCGCTTCGATCGGCGATCTGCTGGTGGAGCAGTTCAAGAAAACCTTCGAAGGCCTCCGGCTGGCGCCGATCCATCCCTACGCCCGCGGCATGGATGTCGTGGAGGAGTCCCTGAAGGCGAAGCTGGCCACAGCCAACCGCGCTTCCACCGCCGAGGCGGTGGAACTGACCGAGGCCAACCGCTGGCTGGGTTGTGATTTTCTGCTGTGGCTGATGCACCGCACCATGACCGCCGATTCCGAATACCCGGTCAGCCGCCCAGGTCCGGCGGTGCCGGGGGAACGGTTCATCTCCTACCTCAACGATAAGGTGCTGCTGGCCGGCGCCGGCAACCCCGACGGCATCCAGAAGGTGGCGGTGAGCGGTCCTCAGGATCATTTCAGCGAGGTGCGCGCGGCACTGCTGAGCGGCAAGGAAATTCACGAAGCGGTGCTTTATCTGGAAAAGGAGGAAAACCTGTGGAAGCTTCACCTCAAGGGCGAGCCGTTCCACTT
>JAAZDE010000043.1 GCA_012512925.1 Desulfuromonadaceae bacterium | reverse complement strand
CCGAGCAGAAAGGGATGATCCGGGACACCCCGATCTCGGTCGCCTTCTCCAGAATCAGTTCGAAACGCTCCCGTTGCGGCAAAGCCTGATAAAGGTCGATCTGCAGCGGACTTTCGGGGGAGAAAGGAAAAGAAGAAAAAACCACCAGGCGCGCTTCCGTGGGGGTCAGCGAGATCAGACGGGCCCGATGGAAATTTCCCTGTGGATCGCAGACGGTGAGGATCTCACCGGCCCTGGCGCGCCAGCAGGCCAGGCTTTCCAGAAGAGCACCACGAAAAAGCTCTTCCACCTCCAGGCGCGGAGTGGTCGGCAGGCGGATCAGGCTTCCTCCCCCCCCTTTATTGACACATGAAGGGCTCAAGGCCGGCATCCCGGTAAAGGACGAAGCGGCGCCGGCTTTCCTCCTGGAGTTTGGCATCGTAAAGCTCGGCGAAATCATAGCCGACGGAGAAGTGGCGGATGAACTCCAGGGGACAGGGACCAGCCATGATCAGGATATCGGCGCCGAAATCGGCATCGCAGGTGGTGGTGATGACGACCGGCTCCTCGGGAGCGGCGTTTTGACCATTCACCAGGAGATGGGGCATAAAGGAAGATTTCCGCCATGTCCACAGGTACTTGTCGAGTTGCTCCCCCTGTTCGCGGTCACGAACCACGATCAGTACCCTTTCCCCTTCCTGAAAATGCTGTTCCGCCAACAGGCAACAATGACGGGCTTTTTCCGGTTTGTCCAGTTTGATGAAACCTACCCTGGCCATTTTCTCGGGCCCCCTGAACCCACTCAGCGTCCGCTTGCGGCGGCCAGCGACCGGCCGGCGGCGAAAGCCCGCTGATTGACCTCGACAAGGGCCGGCTTGATCCGCCTCCGCAGAGCCTCATTCCAGATTCCGGAATCCAGAGACAAACAATGGGACAGAGCGCCGACGATGATCACATTGGTGGAACGGGGGCTGCCCAGTTCGGTGGCGATTTTAAGGGCATCCACCAGCAGAAGGCGGGGGAAAAGCTTTTTGAGGCGTTCATCGGCGTCTGCGGGATAAACGGCCTGTCCGGAGGAAACGCTGACCGGAATGATCTCCTGGGTGCTGACAATCGCCATCCCGTCCGGGGCCAGGTGACGATGATAGCGCAGCGCCTCGACCTTCTCCAGAGCGGCGAGCACCTGAGCGGTTCCTTCCGGCACCAACGGACTGAACACCTCCCTGCCGAAGCGGATCTGGGCAACCACCGATCCCCCCCGCTGGGCCATGCCGTGCACCTCGTTGGTCTTGACCTGGAGGCCCGAAAGCAGGGCGGCTTCGGCGATAATTTCGCTGGCCAGAAGAATCCCCTGGCCCCCTACCCCGGCCAGAACCACACTGACAACCTTCTGATCAGACATCTTCCTGTCTCTCACTTTCTTCGTAAGCTCCCTGCGGGCAGACCTGCCGGCAGAGACCGCAGCCGATGCAGAGCAAGGGATTGACCTGCGGTTTTTCGCCGCTGCATTCAATGGCCGGACAGCCCAGCTTGAGGCACAACCGGCAGCCGACGCAGCGTTCCTGATTCACCTCCAGCACCGGCCCCACCTTGCGTTTTACCGCCAGAGGGCAGACCGCCTTAGCGACAATCAGCCAGGGTTCGGGGGATTCGAGGGCCGTTTTGAGGGTTTGGTGAACCAGATCGAGGCGGTAGGGATCGACGGCCACCACATGGGGAATGCCGCAGGCGCGGCCGATCTCCTCGATGGATACGGAAGCCACCTCCCGCCCCATCAGGGTCATGCCGCTGCCGGGGTGACATTGATGGCCGGTCATGGCGGTGGTCCGGTTGTCGAGAACGATGATGGTGGAAGAGCCCTGGTTGTAAGCGATATCGAGCAGGCCGGTGATGCCGGAATGGAAGAAGGTGGAATCACCGACGATGCCGACCACTTTGCGGGGATTTCCGGCCCGGTCCATGCCGTGGGCCATGGAGATCCCGCCGCCCATGCAGAGGATGGTGTCGATGCGGCTCAGCGGCGGAAAGGTGGCCAGGCTGTAGCAACCGATATCGCCGGTGACCACCACATCAAAGCGCCCCAGGCCGTAAAAGATCCCCCGGTGGGGACAACCGGCGCAAAGCACGGGGGGACGGGAGGGAAGTTCCCGGCATTCCTCGGGAACCGGAACCGGCGGCGTTTCGCCCTTCCCTTCCAATTTGCGCCGACTCTCCAGGAGGATGCTGGTCGACAATTCGCCGATGGCCGGCACCACCTCCTTGCCGATGCAGGCGATACCCAGAGAGCGGATATGCTCCTCGAGGATTCCATCCAGTTCTTCGACCACCAGAATCTGGTCGACCCCGGCGGCGAATTCCCTGATTTTCCCATCGGGAAAGGGGAAGGTCCAGCCTATCTTGAGCACGGAAGCCTCGGGGAAGGCCTCCCGAACATACTGGTAAGCTATTCCGCCGGCGATGACCCCCAGGG
>JAAZDE010000042.1 GCA_012512925.1 Desulfuromonadaceae bacterium | reverse complement strand
TCGTCGCCGGAGAAGCCCGCCTCGCCGCCGCGCAAAAGCTCAGCATGCCCCTGGTCCCCGTGGTCCGGTGTGAGCATCTGACGGATGAGCAGGCTCGCGCCTTCCGGATCGCCGACAACAAGATCGCCGAGGATTCTTCGTGGATCGATGACAGCCTCCGCCGCGAGCTCCAGAGTCTGTTCCAACAGGATTTCGATCTCTCCGTCATCGGCTTCAGCCAGGAAGGGCTGGACATGGCCCTCGCCGGCATGGTGGATGTCGACGGCCTCACCGCCGACGACGATGTCCCCGAGCTCCCCGAAGTCCCAACCTCCCGCCCCGGCGACCTCTGGCTCCTTGGCGATCACCGCCTCATGTGCGGATCCGCCACCGACCCCGCCGACGCTCTGCGCCTGATGGCCGGCGACCAGATCGCCATGGTCTTCACCGATCCCCCCTACAACGTCAACTACCAGGGCAAAAACAAAAAGCGCCTCACCATCCAGAACGACAACCTCCCCAGCGAAACCTTCTTCCTTTTCCTCCGCGACGCCTTCGCCTGCCTCGCGCAGGCCTCCGCCCCCGGCTCCGCCATCTACGTCTGCTACGCCGACATCGAATCCGTCAACTTCCGCAACGCCCTCACGCAAACCGGCTGGCTGCTGAAACAAAACCTCATCTGGGTCAAAAACCAATTCATCCTCGGCCGGCAGGATTACCACTGGCAGCACGAACCGATCCTCTATGGATGGCGGGCCGGTGGCCCCCACCGCTGGTTCGGGGATCGCAAGCAGCCCACCGTCTTCCAATCCGGATACCCCGTCTCCATCGCCGGGATCGACGGCGCCTTCCAGATCTCCATCCAGAATCCCGACGGCGATATCGTCCTCCAGGTGCCCGAATACCAAATCCTCGCCGGCAGCCCCGGCGTCCTCGGCACCATCTGGCGGGTGGACAAACCCCTCAGCAACGACGACCACCCCACCATGAAGCCCGTCGAAGTCCCGCTGCGGGCCATCACCAACAGCAGCAAGCGCGGCGACATCGTGGCCGATTTCTTCGGGGGATCGGGCTCCACCCTGATCGCCTGCGAGAAAAGCTCCCGCCGCGCCCGCATCATGGAACTCGATCCCCGCTACTGCGACGTGATCGTCAAAAGATGGGAGAACTTCACCGGAGAAACCGCCGTCCTCGAAACGGCAACCGATAACAGGATGAGGGCCTGATGACCGCCGCCGCCAACCACGACCCCGTTGCCCAGCTGGAAGAAAACGAGGAAAGGATTCTCCGCGTCGCCAGGGCCAAGGCCCTGAACAACCTCACCAAGAACCCCTCCTCCCCCAACGTCGACGCCTACCAGAAGGCCAACCGCGTTTACGAGGAATGCCTGCTCAAAAAAGCCCGCTCCCAGGGGGCCGTCGACGAAAGAGTCCTTTCCCTCTGGGGCGAACATCTCTCCCTGGTGTCCAACGACAAGTTCAAGCAGCTGCTCCCCAAGGTCTCCCAGGAGCACCGGGAAATCCTCCTCTCCCTCGAAAAAAGCGTCCAGGAGAGCCTGGAAAGATCCCGCAAAAACGCCACCGAGCAGACCGTCCGCAAGCTCTCCAAGAGCCGCCGCGCCCTGGAGAAAACCGTCGACGAGCTTTGGGACCGCTACTTCGTCCAGGACCGGGTCTTCAAAAACCGCATGGAGGTGATGGAATACCTCCAGGATCTCGGCTACGGCGTGCAAAAGTCCAAGATTTACAACGACTGCAAAACCGGCATCCTGCGCATGCAGCCGGACAAGACCATCCTCGAATCCTCCATCAGGGATTACATCCGCCACCCCGAATCCGGTCTCATCAAAGCCGCCGAACTCGGGGAAAAGAAGGAAGCCGAAGACCTCTCCCTCGAAAAGCTCCGCCTCGAGGTCGCCAACCAGCGCATCAAGAACCAGGACCTGCAACTCAAGCTCGACCGGGAGCGCGGCCGCTACCTTCCCCGCGACGATTTCGAGATGGAGCTGGCCAGCCGCGCCGCCGTCCTCGACAGCGGCCTCCGCCACGCCGTCAACATCAGGGCCGCCGAGTTGATCCACCTCGTCGGCGGCGGGCAGGAAAAACGGGCCGAGTTCATCAAGGCATTCCAGGAGATCCTCGACGAACAGCTCAACCGCTTCTCCTCCACCCGGACCTTCCAGGTGATGCTCCTGGAATCGGAACAATCAAAGGATGAAAACGATGACTCCGATGAATCCAACGTTGCCTGACCTCGGCGCCATCCGGATTCCCTCCACCGCGCCCTGGCTGCCCCTCTCCGTGCGCGAGCGCCTGCGTGCCGAAAAGCGGCTCCGCTTCGCCTTCGCCTTCTCCGCCGCCGAGCGCAAGATCCTCCGCAAACCCAAGCCCATCCGAGTGTCCGAGTGGAGCGAAAAGCACCGCGTCCTCACCCTGTCCAGCCTTCCCGGCCCCTGGTCCAACGCCGTCACCCCCTACCTGGCCGGCATCATGGATGCCGCCGCCTTCGCCTCCGTCGAAACCGTCATCGTCTGCAAAGGCCCCCAGACCGGCGTTTCCGAGGCCGCCCACAACTTCATCGGCCACGCCATCGACACCGCCCCCGGCCCCGTCCTCTACGTCTACCCCGACGAAACCACCAGCCGCGAGAACAGCCGCGACCGTGTCCGGCCCATGATCGAAAGCTCCCCCTGCCTCAACGACTACCTGACCGGCATCCAGGACGACAAGACCATCATGCGCATCAACCTCCGCCACATGCCGGTTTACTTCGCCTGGGCCACCAGCGCCTCCCGCCTGGCCAACAAGCCGATCAGGTACCTCATCGAGGACGAGCTCGACAAATACCCGGAAACCTCCGGCAGCCGCGAGGCCTCGCCCATGGCCCTGGCCGAAAAACGCACCATCACCTACCGGGGCCGCCGCAAGATCTGGAAGATATCCACCCCCACCGTCGAAAACGGCCCCATCTGGCAGGCCCTTCAACAAGAGGCCCAGATCGTTTTCGACTATCAGGTCCACTGCCCCGCCTGCGGCGCCGCCCAGATCATGACCAGCAAGGGGATCGTCTGGCCGCAAGAGGAGAAAAACTCCGAAACCGTCAAGGCGCAAGGGATGGGGCGCTACCGCTGCCCCCATTGCCAAGCGGATTGGGATGACGCCATCCGCGACCGGGCCGTGTCCGCCGGCTCCTGGATCAGCCGCGACAACGGCCTCGGCCTCGAATTCGAGCTGCAGGCCCGCCGCCCCCTCTCCATCGGCTTTCATCTTCCCGCCTGGCTCTCCCACTTCGTCGCCCTCTCCGAGGTGGCCGCCGCCCGCATGAAGGCCAAAAGAGACAAGATCGCCGCCCGCGACTACTGCAACAACTTCAAGGCCGAGCCCTGGGTCGATTTCCAGACCGAGCGCCAGGAAACCCGCATCCTCCTGCTCCGCGACGAGCGCCCGTCGGGACTGGTCCCCAGGGAGGCCGCCGTCCTCACCCTGGCCGCCGACACCCAGAAGCGCGGCTTCTGGTACGAAGTCCGGGCCTGGGGATACGGCCTCGACCTCGATTCCTGGCAGATCCGCCACGGCTTTGTTGAAACCTTCGACGCCCTGGCGCGGATCGCCGAAGCCGACCGCTACCTGGACGCCGGCGGCAACGCCCACATGGTCGAGATGGCCCTCATCGATTCCGGCGGCGGTGAAGGAGAGGATGCCGAAACCTCCCGCACCGTCCAGGTTTACGATTTCTGCCGCCTCCATCCCCTCTTTCTGCCGGTCAAGGGGCAGCAGCGCCAGAACCGCCCTTACAAAGTCGGCTACCTCGACACCTACCCCGGAGGCAACCG
>JAAZDE010000041.1 GCA_012512925.1 Desulfuromonadaceae bacterium | reverse complement strand
GGGCATACCGCCGTCGACGAACCGGAGATGGGGGCCGCCTATTTCGCCCCCGGCAAAACCCTGGAAGAGTTCATCGGCCTGGCCTGGCTGATCGAAAAGGGGACCCGCTCCTTTTATCTGGCCATGGCCGACCATTTCACCGAAACGAAGGGGGAACCCTTCTTCCGCCGAATGGCCGCCGTGGAGGAAAGTCATCAGGCCTATCTCGAGAACCTGTATGAAAAGACCAGCGGCCGCTTGCCTGATGATAATTTTCCCCAAAAACTCCTCCCCTCCCTGCCGCAGGAACCGATCCTGGAGGGAGGCATCCTTCTCGAAGCGGCACTGAAGTGGGCCGACCGTCACAGCCTGAGCGAAATCATCGAAATGGCCATCGGCTTTGAATCCAACGCCTACGACCGTTATCTGCTGATGGCCCACGGGCAGAAGGATAAAAAGGTTCGCGATCTGTTCACCACCCTCGCCGAAGAGGAAAAGGGCCATCTGCGCCAGCTCAGCGATTATCTGAACCAGCTGAACGGCTGACCGGACCATAAAAAAAGGAGGCTGAAGGCCCCCTTTTTTTATGGTCTCGGTCAGATTTTCACTTGATTTCCTTGAGATAACGGTAGAATTCCGAATCGGTGGAAAGGACCAGACGGCCGTTTTCCTGCACCGCCTTATGGTAGGCCTCCAGCGTCCGGGTGAAGGAATAGAACTCCGCATCCCTGCCGAAGGCGTCGGCGTAGACGGCCGCCGCCTGGGCGTCGGCGACGCCGCGGATGGTCACCGACTGACGATAGGCTTCGGACTGGATCTTCTTCAGGTCCTTATCCATCTGCCCCAGGATATCCGCTTTCTCCCCTTCCCCTTCGGAACGGAACTGGGCGGCCACCTTCTTCCGCTCAGAGATCATCCGTTCATAGACGCGCTTGCGCACCTGTTCCACATAATTGATTCTTTTGATTTGTATATCGATCAGTTCGATGCCGTATTCCGGCGTACTCTCTCTGGCTCTGGCCAGAATCCCGGCGATAATTTCCTCCCGGCCGACCAGGGAGGAAGCGTCCACCGGAACCCCCTCGATCTCGATCACCTCGACTATCTCGCTGCCGCCTTCAGGCGGTTGGTAATCCTTTCCCCGCACCAACTCCACCAGCAGATGTCCGGATACGGCGTCCCGAACCACCGAATCAAGAATATCCCCGAGGCGGCTGAGTGCCCCGGTTTCGGTGGCCACGGTCTTGAAAAAAAGCAACGGATCGGAAATCCGCCAGCGGGCGGTGGTATCGAGAAAAATATAGCGCTTATCCTTGGTGGGAATCTGGTTGGGATCGCCGTCCCACTTCAATATCCGGCTCTGAAAGCGGTATACCTCCTGGATCAGGGGAATCTTGAAATGAAGTCCGGGCTGTTTCGCCCCGCCTATCGGCTTGCCGAACTGTGTCAGCAGGGCCTGCTCCCCTTCCTCGACGATATAGAAGGCCCCCTGGGCGACCAGAAGGAGAAATATCAGCACAACAAAGAAGATCGGACGTTTCATTTCTTCACCTCCTTCTCCACTCCCCGCAAGGGAATGTGCGGCAGGAGACCACTCCCCTTATGGTCCAATATGTAGATTTCACTGACTTTGGGAAGGATCTGTTCCATCGTTTCCAGATAGAGACGGCGGCGGGTAACCTCCGGAGCTTTGTGATATTCCTCAAGCAGGGCCAGAAACCGGGTGCTTTCCCCCTCGGCGCGATTGATCCGCTCCACGGCATAGCCTTCGGCCTCCAGAATCCGGCTTTTGGCCACCCCGCGGGCTTTGGGCACTTCGCGGTTGTACTGCTCGCGGGCCTGGAGGATCAGGCTCTCCTTCTGCTGTTCCGCTTCGTTGACCTCGTTGAAGGCGGCCTTGACCTGGTCGGGGGGATTGACATCCTGGAATTTGACGGTGACGATCCGAATGCCGATATCATAATCCTTGAGAGTGGCCTGAATCTCCCGCTGAATATCGGCGGCCAGCATGGCCCGGTCGGTGGTCAGCACCTGGGTGACGTTGGAATTTCCAACCACCTTGCGCACCACCGTCTCCGCTATGTCGCGGATCGTGGCCTGGGGATCCTGAATCCGGAAAAGATATTTAAAAGGTTCAATGATCTGGTACTGGACAATCCATTCCACATCGCTGACATTCAGGTCCCCGGTCAGGGTCAGCGACTCCTCTTCGAAAACCGCCGGATCATAAGTGGTGCGGACACCGGCCGCGGCGGTCCGGAAACCGAACTCCTCCTTGAAGTTGCGGCCCGTTTTGACCAGGAAAACCTTGTCGATGCCGAACGGCAGTTTGAAATTCAAACCGGGTTGAGCCAGATGGCTGAATCCCCCGAAACGGAGCACGACGCCGGTTTCCTCCGTATTGACCTTGAAAAAACTCGAATTTCCCACCCACACCAGAACCATGCCCAGCAAGACCAGAATCAGCAGTTTGCGGGGTGGCCGGTGGGACGACAACCGGCGCGTCACCTCGACGATCTTGGGATTGACCGGACCTTGTTCATTTTCTTCCGTCATTCTCTCTCCTTTCATGGGAAGGGGTAGTCCCTCCCTTGCCCCTGTAAAAAATTACCAGGGTTTGCCAATCTACTTTATTTTTCCTCAGGGCAAAACAGTTTTTAAAAAAAATAATTCGAATTGAAACGAAAATCAGAGTTCCTTTTCCCTCATCACTCCCCCTCCTTGGATTTAAATCAGGCGATATGATAAGATCAAAAGGACAGGTGATGAACGGTGGAGAACAACCATGGCCGGCAACGGTACCTTCGGAAAACCGAAAATAGAGGAAAAAAGCCGCGTCAGGCTGAAACCCCCGACACTGTACCACGTGCTGATGCACAACGACGATTATACGACCATGCAGTTTGTCGTCGAGGTGCTGCAAAAGGTTTTTTCCAAACCCCTGGCCGAGGCCAACCGCATCATGTTCAATATTCATACCCAGGGTCAGGGCCTGTGCGGCACCTATCCCTTCGAAATCGCCGAAACCAAAGTCGCCAAGGTGCATTCCCTGGCTCGGGAGGAGGGTTTCCCTTTGCGGTGCAGTCTTAAGGAAGCGTGACCATGCTCTTCAACATCGAAGTCCAGGAAGCATTTTCGCGGGCCATCTACGAAGCCCAGAAACGGCGTCACGAGTACCTGACGTCGGAGCATATCCTCTATGCCATAGCGCACAGCAATGCCGGTGAAAAGATTATCGACGCCTGCGGGGCCAGTCCCGCCGACCTGAAAAGACTCCTTGAAGACTATTTCGACAGCCAGTCGGCCGCTTTTGCGGGGAAGGAAGAATCGATCCCGGAACAGACCATCGGCCTGCAGCGCATCCTGCAACGGACCATCATTCATTTCCAGGCTTCCGGCCAGAAGGAGATCACCATCGGCGATGTCCTGCAGGCGATACTGGAAGAGAAAAACTCTCATTCGGCCTATTTTCTCGGATTGTTGGGGATCAGCCGCATCGATGTGCTGAACTTCATATCCCACCAGATCCGCAAGGTGCCCGAGGAACTCCCCCAGGATGAATCCTCTCCCGACGCCCCTGACAGAACCGGTCCCTGCGACGCAGCGCCCAGTGCCGATCCCCTGAAACATTTTACCATCGACCTGGTCGAGCGTGCCGCCCGGGGGAAAATCGATCCCCTCATCGGCCGCCGGGAGGAAATGGAGCGCACCATCCAGGTTCTGGGCCGGCGCAGCAAGAACAACCCGATATTCGTCGGCAATCCCGGCGTCGGCAAAACCGCCCTGGCGGAAGGCCTGGCCCGCATGATTCATGAGCGCGAAGTCCCGGAACTCCTGCTGGACTTCGAGATGTACGCCCTCGACCTGGGGGCTCTCCTGGCCGGCACCAAATACCGCGGAGACTTCGAAGAACGCCTCAAGGCGGTCATCAACGAACTTCGGGAAAAGGACCAGGTCATCCTCTTTATCGACGAGATCCATACCATTATCGGCGCCGGCGCGGTCAGCGGCGGCTCCCTGGACGCCGCCAACATTCTCAAGCCGGTGCTGGCTTCCGGCGACATCCGCTGCATCGGCGCCACCACCTACGAGGAGTATCGCAATCACTTTGAAAAGGACCGCGCCCTTTCCCGGCGCTTCCAGAAAATCGATGTTCCCGAACCGACCATCGACGAGACCTGCGAAATACTGAAGGGTTTAAAATCCTTTTACGCCGAACATCACGGAGTGCGCTACAGCGGCGAAGCCCTTCGCGCCGCCGCCGAACTGTCGGCCCGTTTCATAAACCACCGCTATCTCCCCGACAAGGCCATCGATGTCATCGACGAGGCCGGCTCCTACGCCCGCATCCACCACAAGGGGAAAAAGGTCATCGGCCTCAAGGATATCGAGGCGGTGGTCTGCCGCATGGCGCGGATCCCGATGCGCACCATCTCCGGTTCGGAACGCCTCAAGCTGAAAAATCTGGCCCGGGATCTGAGCAAGGTCATCTTCGGCCAGAAGGATGCCATCGACATCCTCAACCAGGCCGTCCTGAGAGGTCGGGCCGGTCTCGGCCATCCCGAAAAGCCCGTGGGCTCTTTTCTGTTCACCGGCCCCACCGGGGTCGGCAAAACCGAAGTCGCCCGCCAATTGGCCGACCATCTGGGAGTCCAGTTCATCCGCTTCGATATGAGCGAGTACATGGAGAAACATTCCGTCGCCCGCCTGATCGGAGCGCCTCCCGGCTATGTCGGTTTCGACCAGGGTGGACTGCTCACCGAGGCGGTCCTGAAAAACCCTCATGCCGTACTGCTGTTGGATGAAATCGAAAAGGCCCACCCCGATATCTTCAACATCCTCCTTCAGGTCATGGACCATGCCAGCCTCACCGACAACAACGGCAAAAAGGCCGATTTCCGCAATATCATCCTGATCATGACCAGCAACGTGGGGGCCCGCGCCCTGAGCGTCAAACCGATCGGTTTCGGCGACGCGCCCCCCTCCCCGCCCAGGCAGGCGGTGGAAAAAACCTTTTCTCCGGAATTCCGCAACCGCCTCGACGCCATCGTCCCCTTTCATCCTCTGTCCGAGCCAACCATGGCGCTGATCGTCGACAAGTTCCTCGCCGAACTCGGTGAACGACTCAGGACAAAAAACGTCCAGCTCCAGGTTTCCTCCGCGGCCAGAGCGCGGATCACCCGCGACGGCTTCGATCCCCTCTTCGGGGCACGGCCCCTGGGGCGCTTCATCCAAAACCATATCAGTGACGCCATCGCCGCCGAGATCCTCTTCGGCCGCCTCAAAAAAGGGGGCAAGGTCGGCCTCGATCTGGCAGAGGACGCCCTCGTCTTCCATTATTCCTGATTGTCACCCCACGCCCCCTTGTCCTGACCCATGCCCATCTTCCGGCTTGACCAACGCCTCATTTTCCCGCCTCCCCATCTGGCGGAGGCCGACGGCCTGCTGGCGGTCGGCGGCGATCTGTCGCCCGAGCGGCTGCTACTGGCCTACTCCATGGGAATTTTCCCCTGGTACGACCGGGTTCCGATTCTCTGGTGGTCTCCCGACCCCAGGGTCATCCTCGAACCCCAGCGGCTGCATGTCAGCCGGCGCCTGGCCAGAACGGTCCGCGCCGGCAAATTCATCGTCACTGTCGACAAGGCCTTCCGGGAGGTGATCCGTCTGTGCGCGACGGTTCCCCGCAAAGACCAGGGCGGCACCTGGATCACGGCGGAAATGGAAAAGGCCTATGTTCTCCTATTCGAAACAGGTTTCGCCCATTCGGTGGAATGCTGGCAGGAGGACAAATTGGCGGGGGGGATCTATGGGGTGTGCCTGGGGCGTTGTTTTTTCGGGGAGTCGATGTTCCACCGGGAAACGGACGCCTCGAAGGTCGCCCTCGTCCACCTGATGGATCACCTGCACAGAAAGGGTTTTGCCTTTCTCGACTGCCAGCTTCCCTCCTCCCATCTGGTCTCCCTGGGTGCCAGAGAGATCGGCCGCCCGGAATTTCTCGCCCTGATGAAAAAAGGGGGGGTCACTCCCGGCAGCCACCCGCCCGTCCCGGCCTTCTGACAAGCGGCATGGGGCCGGGCCCACCATTCGGCCTAGATATCGACATGCCGGCCGAAATTGCTGAATTCGCTTATGTTGCTGAATTCTCCCCAGGCGAGGTATTGGTTCGGCGCATTGGTGAAACGGAATAGATTTTCCACCAGTTGAAAATGCTTTTCTTCCTCTGCTGCAATCTTTTTCAACAGGTTTTTTATTTCCGGGTCAGTTTCC
>JAAZDE010000040.1 GCA_012512925.1 Desulfuromonadaceae bacterium | reverse complement strand
TTCAACTCCCTGAACAGTCGCATAGTCCCTCCTCAATCCTGATGATTGATGTTCCGGGAGATCGCGTCCGGACGATCCGAACGCCCCCCGGCCTGTCCACAGCCGGATGGTCCACGTGGGAGCGATCCGTCACTGCTCGGTGGGGTACGTGCCCGCCTTGGAAGGCATGCACGAATGGGATTTGGTTACCGCGGCCGGGCAGGGAAGTCAATGCCAATTTTTTCCCTCTTTCGGGCGGTTGGCACGACAGGGGCGGGTCGGGGCAGGACTGAGTGAGGCGCAGGGACGGCGAGCCGCTGTGAGGCGCGGCCCCGGAGCGACGACAGGAGTTCCGGACCGGTCTCCCTGCGCGACCAGCGCCGGTGGCGGATCGCCGCGGCCTGCGGCGGACAACAAAAAACCCGCCATCCTGATCGGATCGCGGGTTCGTTGAACGGCTTGGCTGGCCGTTGGCCTGTCAAAATGGTGGGCTAAGCTCTCTCGAATTAATTTAATAAGATTCCGTATCTAAAGAGAATTAAGAAACAATAAAAATCGACATACCCCTAAAAGTACCCCCAAAAAAAAATTGCACATCCCTTTCGAGAAAAAAATTCACGGGTCAGAAGTTTGCCGCCTGCACAGCGTGGGGTCAGTCGCACGCGCAAGCGACGAGGCGCAGCGAAGCCTCGCTTTGCTGTCGTTAGCCTGTTATTTTAAGCAAGCATGAGGTGTCACGCGCAGAAGAAGTCGATACACAACAATAGCAGTCCTCATCCCCTACGTTGCCTTTGCCCTCCACCGATCTTAAAACTCGTAACCCAACCGAGTGGTGAAACCGTGGCCGTTGTTGTCGGTTCCACCGTCGCTGATCGAATAATCCTTGTCGTAATAGTACTCGAAGGCCAGGGTTGTGCCCTCGAACAGGCCAATCGAAGCTGCCACCAGGTAGCGGTGCTCCGGCAGTTCGAGGGCGGAGGCCTCCCAGGACTTCTGGTAACCAACGGCAAAGACGGTTTCCTTGTCCATGATTGTGGCGGTGTAGGCCAATTCGCTGTTCCAGGCAGAGGGTTCGGCCTCCGAAACACCGTAAGCCAGCTCGTCCAAGGTAAAATTGTCAAGTGCGGTCACGTATTCAGTCAATAGGGCAAAAGCATTATAACGGGCACCAAGATTCAGGCTGAGTCCTGGTGCCTGGTCGGCAACGGCAAAAATGCCCTTTTCTTCAAGGTAGTCGGTAATGGTGCCGGCATCGGCAAGGTTGCTGACCCAGCCAATGCCAGCATTAAAACCGCATTCGTCCTGTTCGTAGCTGTATGCGAAGGACGCGCCGAACCCGTTGATACTGTCGTTCTCTTCCTCAGCCGGATCGCCACCTTCACGCATCCCGTTGTAGCTGAATACATTGGCTATAACTCCGTTATTTTCATAGCCGGCAATAATCCCCTTGGGGTTGATCTCACCGAGTGCCTGTGTCAATGGATCCTGAATCATGTTGGTCGAAAAATCACCAAAAGGCGCATAGATCTTGCCACCGGTCAGGAAAAACGGAAAGGTTTCTGTTTTGCCCAATGTTATATGGGCCTCGTCCAGAAAGAGGTCTTCGCTGCCGCTGGTGCCGTCGTAGTCGATGACAATCTTTCCCGTGGCCCAATCGGTCATCCGGGCCTCAAGGATCAGTTCAACCGTATCCAGGACGAATTCGCTGGAGTGGTTTCCCGTGAAATCCTCCCCTGTTTTGAAATCACCTTCGATCGATCCACTCAAACTGACAAACTCATTGATAGCAAGTCCGCTACTTTTCTCATCCTCATGAAGAGCAGCATCCTCAGGCACTGATTCTTTGCCAGCCGTGGTTTGTAAGGCCGTATTTTTTTCCATTTCTGAAAGCCGCTGGTGCAGTTGTTGGTTTTGCTGCATCAACTGCTGTACCTGCTGCTTGAGTAGTTCAATTTCTTCCCGGGAATCTGTTGCCGCTTGGGCAGGCTGTGCGACGAGACACATCATGCCAGCAGCGAGCGTCAGGCTCCGGGTTAGTTTTCCGTTCATCGTGCAATTCCTCCGGTTGAGGGAACTATAGGTTGAAGTGCCCAGAATGATGCAAAGCTCTTGGATTGCATCAACATGTCACTTTCTGTTTCGCCTTATTTCAGATGGGCCATGGCCGTTTTCAGGTTCGCGATCCACATGCCGACGAAGGCATCAAACTCAGCCAACCCTTTCATGACCGGCACACTCTCGATTCCCACACTGGCCAACTGGCTTTTCCAGGAATCCGGTTCGTTACCCGCCATGTCGTTCATGGCATGATCACCGGCCACGGTCATGAAAGGTATGAGGTAGGCTTTCCGAATTTTTTTCCTGACCAACACTTCCTTGATCTCCTCAAAAGAGGGGGACCCTTCCACCGTCCCAACGAACAGGTTGGCATCCATCTTTTGCGCCTTGTACATCAAGGCACTGTAGATGGCGTCACTGGGGTGATGGGTTCCGTGTCCCATAAGCACGATAGCTTCATCTGCCTGCCGCTGTTTGGGTACAACCCGGGTCATGATTCCTTGCAATGCCTTCTCCATGGTTTCGTCGCTAACAAGGAGGGGCCAGGACACAATGACCTTGTCAATTCCTCCAGCCATCTGGGCAAACAGTCGGGCATTGACATTTATTTCGTGGAACTCGGCTCCCGGGATCATGTGCAGTGATTGGACCGCCACCTTGGTGTAGCCCTCATCCATCAGCCGACTCAAGGCCATCTCGGGAGAATCGATCATTGTGCCTTCTTTCTCCAGTTTCTTGCGAATGATTCCGGAGGTATAAGCCCAACGGACCTCGGTGTTCGGAAAGGCCTTCCTGACCAGCTTCTCGATGTTACGAAAGGATGCCTGGGCGCTTTCAACACTCGTCCCGAAGGTGACCAGCAAGATGGCCGGCCCCTTCTCCTCCTTTGTCGAGTGGCCTGAAGCCTGGCCCGGATCAGCCTTGAGCGTGGCGAAAATAAGGGTGCAAAGTACTAACGTGACCAACTTCATTTTCAGCGACAGACGAAACATAGAACGTTCTCCTTCAATGGGTTTATGCCAAAGGTCATGGAGATCATCTCCATGGCCGCTTCCACTTTTTGATGGAAAAAGAGATTACACCTTTTCCTGATGGTGCCTTCCTATGGTGGAGTACCCTTGCTGCTATGTTGTAAGGACCGTGCCGAAATAAAGGTGTTGAGCCGTCTTTCGGCGGCACACGAGAGGAACGAAATGCCTCGATCCAATAGCGAAAGAAATACGGTGGTTGCCGGATTCTTTTGTTCTGGACAGCGATACTTTTCTGGAAGTGGGAAACTGTGGCAAACGAATCGTGTCAAGGGTCCCTTGCAGGACCGAAGCGGACGATGTTCTATGGGCTGATGGATCGGTGACAGAAAAGAATGGTCACCGGGGAGGCAGCATGAATGGAAAGAGAAGGAGAAGGCGGTCCAATGCCTGCGATAAGGATGGACCCACGGGATGTAAAAACGTACCGTTTTTGGGAGAGACTTGGAAACGGTGGGGGGTGTTACTGCATTCCTTTGCATGGGGCTCCTCGCGCCGATGAAGGGCGAAGTCGATAGCAAAGGATGGCCTGGTCTGCAGTCTGGATAAAAAAAATCCCGGATCGAAAAAACGATCCGGGATAGCCCTATTTATCCACAGAGATATGAAAACCGGGTTCGATGCCGTCCTCGCAATCGTCTCCAACAACCATTCAGGCAGGTCTTCTGACTCCCGGTTTATCCTACTGGCTGCGTCTTCCCGACGTTTTCGTCAGTGACATGGTGCAGCGGTCGTCCCCGGTCACAGCGGCGGGCCCGTCCCTGATTTGCACAGGGTTCCCGATTAAGTTCTTTCGAACACCTGAATTGGCCGGGACCTAAAACCAAAGGTCAAGAATAGTCAAGATCTTTTTCCTGGCTTTTTTGTTCGTCTCTTGTCGGCAAACCTTTCACCATTAAAAAAAATTACCCCATCTTTCCCGTAATCCGTCAGAGAGTGGGTTCGTGGCCGTCGCCGGGCAGGAGCATTTCCCTTGTCTTGGTCGCGATCATGGACAGCATCTCTCAACAGGAAAAGTGGCACGCCAACGTGTTTTTTTGTCGACTCGGCAGTCGCAGAGATTTCGCGATGCGATGAGGTCCCCCTAGTAACACGAATATTTAATTCATGCACCAATTTGATGTCGTTTTTCCATAAACGTATTACCATGCCCTTATGCCCCATGGCCTGATTACCCGTCGCCATTCAAACGGGACAGAGCAGGTTTCAGGTCACTACCCTTTATTCACCGAACCAAGGAGCCACGATGAACTGTAAAAATTTTCTAGCCGCAACAGTTTCCCTGACCTCTCTTCTTGGCCTTGTCACTCCCAGTCTTGCCCACTTCGGAGCCATCATCCCCTCCGACGATATTGTCAGCCAAGATGATGCAAAAAAAATCCAGGTAGCACTCAAGTTTCTCCATCCCATGGAGGGGCACTACATGGAGTTGGCCAAACCCAAGCAGTTTGGTGTGCTGCACGAGGGTGACAAGAGCGATCTCTTGCCCTCGGTGATACAAACCAGCGGTAAGGGCGGTGATCAGAAACAGGGATTCACCACGTGGAAGGCAGACTATGCCATCAAGCGACCCGGTGACTATGTTTTTTATATGGAGCCAACACCGTACTGGGAACCGGCTGAGGATTCCTATATTATTCATTTTACTAAGGTC
>JAAZDE010000039.1 GCA_012512925.1 Desulfuromonadaceae bacterium | reverse complement strand
TTACCGCCGGTCGTGTCCGCCAAGGGCTCGCCCGGATTTTTAGCCAGGTCGATATTCGCGGTCACTGGAACGCAAAGCAGGGAAAATTCGGACCTATAAATGGCCCACTTTACTCCCAACCACCGCCCGATGATCGAATGGTTGCGTAGCTTCGGCAATTTTCAATTGTTAAAGACCTATCCAGTTCCCCCTCCCGAGAGGGTTCAGGGGGTGGTGTAACTCTAAAGTCCAGTTGATTTTATAATGTTAAGTTTTTTTCGGGGACCGTTTCCACCCTTCTCGAAAAAGTTAGAATAAAGTCTCAAATAATTTGTAATTTAAGGTTATTTTTGGTAAAGTTCAGTCGTTTATTTTTTTAGGTTTTTGTTTTCAGCTTATTTTTCCTTATTTAAAACCAATGCTTCTTTTCAAAAAAAGTCAAAAGATGTTCCCTCGATGGTTTTTTATCCTGCTGGCAGTCTTCCTTATGAACCCGGGAGGCTCTTTTGCCAGGGATCGCCTTCATGTCGCTGTGGCGGCCAATTTCATCCAGCCGTTTAAGGAAATTGCGGTGATTTTCGAAGCCAGGGAAGGGGTCAGGGTCGACGGCACGTTTTCCTCCTCCGGAAATATCTTCAATCAGATCACCAATGGTGCTCCATACGATCTGTTTCTATCCGCCGACGAACTGCGTCCCCGGCTCCTGGAGAGAAACGGCCTGGCGGAAAAACCCTTTGTATACGCCTTAGGGGAGGTGGTCCTCTGGTCGGCCCACGAAGAATTCTGCGAACCGGCAGATTGGCGGCAGGCGCTGAAAAAGACCGGCGGGCGTGTTGCCGTCGCCAATCCCAGAACGGCCCCTTACGGGCAGACGGCGATGGCCGCTCTGGAAGGGGCGGGTCTCAGTCCCCTTCTGGAAGAGAGGATCGTGCAGGCCCAGGATATCGCCCAGACCTTCCACTATGCAACGACGCAAGCCGTCGACGCCGCTTTTTGCGCTCTATCCGCGGTGCTCTCGGAAGAGGGCAAGAAAGGTTGTTTCTATCGGGTGCCGGAGGCCTCGCCCATTGTTCAGGCCGCCTGTATTCTCAAAAATACCGGCCAGCGTCAAGCCACCGAAGCCTTTGCGGATTTCCTGGTTTCTGACGAAGCCAAAAGGATCAAGGAGCGGTTCGGATATCGCTGATGGATGTTTCCGCTCTCTACATAACCTTGAAACTGGCTGTCGCCACCACCCTCATTCTGGTCGTGGTGGCGGCGCCCATGGCCTACCTTCTGGCCTATGTGCGTTTCCCCGGAAAATCCCTGGTGGAAACCCTGGTTTACCTGCCCATGGCATTGCCGCCCACGGTGATTGGCTTTTATCTGGTCATGTTCATGGGGCCGCGGGGAGGGCTGGGACGGCTGTGGCAGATGGGGACCGGGCACCCTTTACTGTTCACGTTCCAGGGGATCGTCATCGCCTCTCTCATCTACAGCATTCCCTTCGCCATCCAGCCGATGAAGGCCGCTTTCCTGAAGATCGACCGGCGGATGATCGAAAACGCCTATGTCCTCGGGCTGTCGGCCCGGGAAACCTTTTTCCGGGTAGTGATCCCCAACAGCATGAGCGGCATTGTTGCCGCCGCCGTGCTGGTTTTTCTCCATAGCATCGGCGCTTTCGGCATCCTGATGATGGTCGGCGGCAGCATTCCCGGAGAGACCCGGGTGGCCTCCATCGCCATCTATGAAGCGGTGGAGACCATGGACTACCGGGGGGCAGCGTTGATGTCCCTGAGCTTCATTCCAGTCAGTTATGCCTTTCTATTGCTGGTGAACCGGCTCAACAAGGATGGATGACGTGTTCCTTCATTTTTCGGCGGGCAGAAAACTCGACTTCTTCGATCTCGATATCTCCTTTTCTTGCAGTGCCGGAAAAATGCTGGTCCTGATCGGCCCATCCGGCGGCGGCAAAACCACCATCGTGCGTATGTTGGCCGGCTTGGAAAAACCGGATCGCGGCACCATCACCTTTGGCGATGAGGTCTGGTTCGATTGCTCCCGTGGCATCCATCTGCCGCCGCGCAAACGGCGTCTGGGTTATGTGTTCCAGGATTACTCCCTGTTTCCCCATCTCACCCTCTTCGAAAATGCCGCCTTCGCAGCTGTAGACCACAGGGAAGTCAACGATCTCCTCGACCTTTTCGGCATCGGCCATCTCCGTGACCGCAAACCCCACCAGGTATCGGGTGGGGAGCGCCAGCGCTGTGCCATCTGCCAGGCGCTGGCCCGCCACCCCCGCCTGCTGCTTCTGGATGAGCCCCTTTCCGCCCTCGATGTGGTTACCCGCCGGGAATTGCGCGAGGAATTGAAGATTCTCAAAACCCGCATCTCCTTTCCCATCGTCTACGTCACCCATGACATCAACGAGGCGCTGTTTCTGGCCGACGCGATTCTGCCGGTGGTCAACGGGCGGGCGGACGCTGAATGGATGCATCGGGCGGCCGGCGGAGAATCATCCACTCTGTCTCCCCCCAGGGCGGCGCGGGCGCCGCGGCTGGCCCTGGCTTACTAGAACGGAAGGAATTCCTTACGCATGAATATCGGCACCTACTCCTACGAAGAATATGTCCATCTGGTCAAATCATTCCACGGCTCCATGGCTCCGGGTCTGCTCATCGGCGGTTTCATGGTCGATCTGGCCATGAAGAACCTGCCCGAAGGGGAGTTTTTCGACGCTATCTGTGAAACTCCCGTCTGCCTTCCCGACGCGGTGCAGTTGCTCACCCCCTGCACCATCGGCAACGGCTGGCTGAAGGTGCTCGATTTCGGGCGCTTTGCCGTCGCTCTCTACGACAAGGAGAGCGGCGAGGGGGTGCGGGTTTTTCTGGACATGGAAAAGCTCAAAAATTGGTCCGAGGCGTGGAGTTGGTTTCTCAAACTCAAACCGAAACGGGAACAGGATTCCGAGTTGCTGCTCGGTCAGATCAAAGAAGCCGGCCACAACATATTGAGCCTCCAGTCGGTACAGGTCGATCCGCCGAGTTTGCAGCGCAAAAAAATGGGACCGGTGGCCATCTGCCCGGCCTGCGGCGAGGCCTTTCCGGCGCGGCACGGGGAACGCTGCCGGGGTTGCCAGGGGGAATCGCCTTATCTGTGATCGGAGACCGCCAATATATTCCGTTGCCATTTGCTAAAAGAAAGGGGGGTTGAAGGTTCGCCAGGGATTCATGAAGCTTCCTGAAAATATTGATTTTTTAACAAAGGAACGAATATGAAGACAACAGAGAGAGATGCCAAAATTCAGGAACTGATCGGGAAGTACCCGAAGAAGGAGTCTGCGATTCTGCCTGTCCTGCAGTTTCTGCAAAAGGAGGAGGGCAATACCCTCACTCGGGAGGCGATAGAGGAAGCAGCCCAAAAGCTCGACTGCAGCACCAGCAAGGTGTACGGCATTGCCACCTACTACACCCTGTTCAATACCAAGCCGGTGGGAAAATACCATCTGCAGGTCGATACCTGCGTTCCAGGTTTCCTCCACGGCGCCGACGCCATCGTCGACCATATCGCCAAAAAACTCGGCATCAAACGGGGCGAGACCACCAAGGACGGTCTCTTCACCCTTTCCACCGTTCAGGATCTCGGCTCCTGTGCCACCGGTCCGGTCATTCAGGTCAATGACCGCTATTTCGAAAATATGACCATCGAAAAAACGGATCAGCTTCTGGAGGGCCTGAAAAAAGGAAACTGGCCGGAAAACGACACCAGCATGAAGGTCGTTTCCCAATGCGGCATCCTCATCAATGACCGCACCCAGAAGGACTGCCGGGCGCTGGCCTTCTACAAGAAGAACGGCGGCTACCAGAGCTTTGAAAAAGCCCTGGGCATGAAACCGGAGGATATCGTCGCCGAGGTCAAGGCGGCCGAAATCAGGGGACGCGGCGGCGCGGGATTCCCGGCCGGCACCAAATGGTCGTTTTTGCCCAAGAACGATCCGCGTCCCGTCTACCTGATCTGCAACGCCGACGAAGGGGAGCCTGGCACTTTCAAAGACCGCCAGATCATGGAGTACAATCCTCATCTGCTGATCGAGGGGATCGCCGTCAGCGCCCACGCTCTGAAGGCGGCCAAGGCTTTCATCTACATCCGTGGAGAGTTCGGGTGGATCGCCGACATTCTCGAAACGGCCATTGGCGAGGCCAAAGATGCCGGCTATCTCAAGCATGTCGACATCGTGGTGCATCGTGGTGCCGGTTCCTATGTGTGCGGCGACGAAACCGCCCAGATCGAATCCCTCGAAGGCAAGAGGGGCAATCCCAGAGTCAAGCCGCCCTTCCCTGCCAATTCCGGACTTTACGGCTGTCCCACCGTGGTCAATAACGTCGAAACCCTCAGTTGCGTTCCCTATATCATCAAAAACGGTGCGGCGGGCTTCAAGAAGATCGGCGTACCCAACAACTTCGGTCCCAAGATCTTCGGCGTCTCCGGCCATGTCAAGGCGCCCGGCATCTTCGAGTACCCGATGGGCACGCCGCTCAAGGAAATTCTCGATGCCGCCGGCGGCGTCAAAGGGAAGATGAAGGGTGTGATTGTCGGCGGGCTGTCGGTGCCGATCCTCACCGCCAAGGAAGCCGAAGGGCTCGTCCTCGATTACGATTCCTGCGCCAAGGCCGGCACGGCCCTCGGTTCGGGGGGGATCATCGTCGTCAACGATACGGTCTCGATCCCGGAACTGGCGCTGCGCACCATCGAATTCTACCACCATGAGTCCTGCGGCCAGTGCGTTCCCTGCCGGAGAGGTTCTTTAACCATCGAAAGCAAATTGCGGGACATCGTGGCGGGCCGTGGACAAAGTGAAGACATCGACCTGATTCTTAGCCTGTGCAAAAACATCAAAGGGCTTACTCTCTGCCCCACGGGAGAAGCCTTTGCCGCTCCCGTCCAGGCCATGGTCGCCAAGTTCAGACCGGAATTCGAAGCGCTGGTTAAACGGTAACCTACCAAGAGGAAAGAGGAGAATTACGTTATGAGCAAAAAGATCACAATCGACGGCCGGGAACTTGTCTTCGAGCAAGACAAGACCCTGCTCCAGGTGGCGCGGGAAAACGGCATCTACATTCCCTCCCTCTGCTACCATGAAAAGACCGGACCTGCCAGCAAGTGCCGGGTCTGCGTGGTGGAAGTAGACGGCATGAAAGGTCTGCAGACCTCGTGCTCCGTGGCCGCCAAAGAGGGGATGGTTGTGCGGACCGACACAGAAACCGTTCGCGAAGCCCAGAGAATGGTTGTCAACCTGCTGCTGTCCAACGGCAACCACAACTGCCTCTCCTGTGAATGCAACGGCCGTTGCGAACTCCAGGACGCCGCCTATTTTCTCGGCATCGAGAGGCCACCCTTCATTATCGAGGAGCGCCAGGAGCGGGACAGCAGCGGCGCTTTCATCCTCCGCGATGCGGAGAAATGCATCGAGTGCGGGCGCTGCATCGAGGGGTGCAACCGGCTGGTGGTCAACGAAGTCCTCGACTTCGGCTACCGCGGCGGCCACACCAAGGTCATCTGTGACGAGGACGCCCCCATGGGAGAATCGACCTGCGTGCAGTGCGGTGAGTGCGTCCAGATGTGTCCGGTCGGCGCCCTGATCGAAAACAAATATATCGGCGTCGCCCGTGCCTGGGAAACTAAAACGGTGCGCACCACCTGCCCCTACTGCGGCGTCGGCTGCCAGCTCGATCTGCACGTCAAAGGGGATCAGATCGTCCGCGTCACCGGCACCGAAGGCGCCCATCCCAACCAGGGGCATCTCTGTGTCAAAGGGCGTTTCGGTTATGACTTCATCTACTCCAACGAGCGTCTGACCACGCCCCTGATCCGCGAAGGGGAAAATTTCCGCGAGGCCAGCTGGGACGAGGCTCTGGATCTGGTCGCGGGAAAATTTAAGCAGATCATCAAGGAATCGGGACCGGACGCCATCGCCGGCGTCAGCTGCGCCAGAAGCATCAATGAAGATTCCTACAACATGCAGAAGCTGTTTCGAGCGGTCATCGGCACCAACAACATTGACCACTGCGCCCGAACGTGACACGCTCCCACTGTCGCCGGTCTGGTGACATCCTTTGGTTCAGGCGCAATGACCAACTCCTTTGAAGAATTCGAAAACGCAAAACTGCTTTTCTGCATCGGCACCAACATGACCGAGGCCCATCCGGTCGCCTCCTATTATGTGAAGCGGGCCGTTCAGAAGGGGGCCATGCTGATCGTGGCCGACCCCCGCAAGACCGAACTGGCCGACA
>JAAZDE010000038.1 GCA_012512925.1 Desulfuromonadaceae bacterium | reverse complement strand
GGCGGCGATGGTCTTCTCCTTGACCCCGCCGATGGGTAGCACCTTGCCGGTCAGGGTCAGCTCTCCGGTCATGCCCAACTTGTCCCGGATCGGCGCCTGGTGGATCAGTGAGATCAGGGCGGTGGCCATGGTAACGCCGGCGGAGGGGCCGTCCTTGGGGGTGGCACCGGCCGGTACATGGAGATGAATGAAGTTCTTTTCGAAGTATTCGGGATCGGCGCCATACTCAGCCAGGTGGGCGGTGACAAAGGAGTAGGCAATTTCGGAGCTCTCCACCATGACGGCACCGAGCTGTCCGGTCTGCTTGAAGCCTTTTCCCTTGCTTGGCATGGCGGTGGCCTCGATCTGCAGGGTGGCCCCGCCCATGCTGGTCCAGGCCAGGCCGGTAGCCACGCCGGGGGTGCCGGCAAAGACCTCTTCCTCGGTGAAGACCGGGTTGCCGAGATATTCCTCCAGATCCTTGCGGTGCAGGGTGATTTTGTCGGTTTCTTCTTTGGCGATCTTCATCGCCGCCTTGCGCATGATTTTCTTGATGCGGTTTTCCAGACTGCGTACCCCCGCCTCTCGGGCGTAGCCGTCGATAATCGTCTCCAGTGAGTTTTTGGGGATCGATACCTGCCCTTTTTTCAGCCCGTGGGCAGCCAGATTTTTGGGGACCAGGTAGCGTCTGGCGATTTCGATCTTCTCCTCGAGGATGTAGCCGGCCAGGCGGATTACCTCCATGCGGTCGAGCAGCGGCGCTGGGATGGTGTCGAGCTGGTTGGCGGTGGCGATGAACAGGACATGTGACAGATCGAAGGGGACATCGAGGTAGTGATCTCTGAAAGTCGCGTTCTGTTCCGGATCGAGGACCTCGAGCAGTGCCGAGGCCGGATCTCCCTGAAAGGAAGCGCCGATCTTGTCGATTTCGTCGAGCATGATCACCGGGTTGGCGGTGGCGGCGACCTTCATCGCCTGGATGAAACGGCCCGGCATGGCGCCGATGTAGGTGCGGCGGTGTCCCTTGATTTCCGCCTCGTCCCGCATTCCGCCCAGGGAAAAGCGGTAGAAGGTGCGGTTCAGGGCATGGGCGATGCTGCGCCCAACCGAGGTCTTGCCGACGCCGGGGGGACCGACCAGGCAGAGGATGGAGCCCGAAATGTCCCCCTTCATCTTGCCGACGGCGATGAACTCGAGGATACGCTCCTTGACGTCCTCCAGGCCGTAGTGGTCCTTGTTCAGGATCCGGCCGGCCCGCTCCAGGTTGTAGGAATCCTTGCTGAACTTTCCCCAAGGCAGAATGGTGAGCCACTCCAGGTAGTTGCGGCTGACGTTGTATTCCGGCGAGGAGGATTCGAGGAGCGACAGCTTTTCAATCTCCTCCTTCACGGTCTTTTCCGCTTCTTCGTTGAGCTTCAGTTTTTTGAGACGCTCCTGGAATTTCTCAACTTCGCTGGCCTTCCCCTCCTTTTCCAGCCCCAACTCCTTTTTGATCGCCTTGAACTGTTCGCGAAGGAAGAACTCGCGCTGCTGCTGGGAGATCTTCTCCTCGATCTGCTTGGAGATTTTCCCTTGGAGACGGGAGACTTCCAGCTCCTTTTTCAGCAGCACCAGCACCCGGTCGATTCGCTTGCGCACGTCGAAGGTTTCAAGAATTTTCTGCAGTTCCGAGCCTTCGGAGGTGGTCAGGTTGGCGGCGAAATCGGCCAGTTTGCCGGGGTCATCCATACTGGATCGGGTCAGGAAGGTCTTGATTTCCTCGGAGTAGAGGGGATTGATCTGCACCAGTTCCTTGAGCGCGGCGATGATGGCCATGGAGTAGGCCTTGAGTTCCTGGTTGACCGACAGCTCGGCGGCGAAGTGGTATTTGACCTGGGCGTGGAAGCCTTCGGCGGTCTGATAGATGTTTTCGATGGTAAACCGCTCCAGGCAGTTGAACAGGAAATTTGCTGTGTCGTCATCCACCTGGATCATTTTGAGGACAGTGCCGGCCACCCCGACGGGGCAGAAGTTATCGACACCGTCTTCTTCATCCTGATTGCGGGCCAGAACCAGTCCGAGGGTTTTGGAGGGAGTGTTGACGGCTTCCTTAAGGGCGGCGATCTTCTCCTTGCCGGTGATGGTGATGGGGATCAGCAAGTTCGGGAAAGCCGGCCGCGGCCGGATGGGGATGATGGGGATGGTGGCTGGCAGTACTTGGCTGGCCACCACCAGCCCCCCCTTGAGGGGTTCGTTTTTTTCTTCGGCAACGACCTCTTCCGGGTCGAAAATCTTTTTGTCTTCGCTCATGGGCGATCTCCTGAAGATGTCGGCCTCTCCGTGGAGCAAAGGAAGAAGCCGATTTTTACCAAAGGGAAAGAGTCAAATCCGAACACAGACAAAACTAATCATCGGCGCGGCCATTGTCAACCAAGGAGAAAAAGGGGAAAATGGTGCCGTTCGGTGCCCTTCTTCAAACGAATGGATAAAAAACGAAAGGGTTGGAACAGGGGTGATCCTTTTGACTCGAGCAGTATTGGTGAGCAGAAGCCCATAACTTTATAGTCCCCATTTTAGGGTTGACAGGAAAAGGCGCCGGACGACAAAATTAAATCCATATTTTTTCGGGAATCCCGCGGGCTTTCAGCGGGGCTGAAGATGTTTTTGGAGACGGAGGTTCGAAGTGGCGCCTGCGTTGTCATGGTTAAAAATTCCCAAAAAAGTCAGAGGAGGATTTAACCACCGGCCAGGGATTGGTTGATTTTAAAGGGCCCCTCGCAATGAAGTTGCAACCCAGGTTTTGTGCCTGCGGAACAGCGGCTTCTTCTTGGCCTGAGCGTCGTAATGGGCTGTAATTCCTGAAAAACGTGTGTTGACAGAAAAACGTTATCATGATTAAATAGGTTTAAAAAACAGGGGAAAAATTTATTTTTCAAACTATTCTCATCATTTTAAAG
>JAAZDE010000037.1 GCA_012512925.1 Desulfuromonadaceae bacterium | reverse complement strand
CGTCCGCCGGACAGGGGATGAAGAGCCGCCTGGCCCCCTTGACGTTGTTGTGTTCCACGTCGGCGTCGCGCAGCTTGAAGCGCACCGTCCAGCCGCCGTGTTTGTAACTGTAATCGGTGAAATTCTCGCCGGTCTTGATGTAATACTGATCGCTGTTGGCCCAATGCAGGTGAACTTCCTCGCCGTTGTAGGGGATGGCGTACCTGTCGCGGCGGGAGTAACGGCGCAGCGACATGAAATCCCCCTCGTCGTAATAACGGCTGAAGAAGGTGTAGAGATGGTTGAAGACCTCCGCCTCCCGCTGAGGCCGAGACTTGGCCGTTTTAGCCTGTTCCAGCAAGATCTGATATTGCTTGCCGAGAGGCGTATTTCTGTAGGCTTCCTCCAGATTGCCTTCGGCGTCCAGGTTCTCCTCGCCGAAATTCTCCCGGATCTGCGCCGCGACCTCGGCCAGCTGCTGCGCCAGGCCCGATTGCTGGGCCAGGGTGCCAGAGGCGAGTTCCTGCCCCACGGCCTCGATCAGATCCTTTTCGATGAACCGCTCGATCACCGCCCGCTTGTGGTTCATGATCCGGTAGATGCCGAAATCGAGTTCGGCGCAATCGAACTGGAAGAGTTTTTTTAAAAGCTGCTGAAACTTGCTGCAAGGATCGGACATGAGGACACCTCTATTTCAATTTCAACAATCCCTGGGAATCATTTTTGGTCAGACAATTCGATTAAAGCAATCTCAGTCAGTTCGGCGGCACGGGAATAAGGGATGATTGCTCCAGTGGTACATTGCTGCCAGACTTTTTCCCGGTGGGAGGCTTCGTAAATCTTCTTGTTGGTCGGGAAGGTTTTGGCCACGGCGGCTATGATAGCTGATTCCGACGCAGTGAGGGGTGGCACGCTGGAAGGATCGGCCTTAGCAATTTCATCCACCAGATCCCGGTAATTGTTGAGCTGCGGCCCCATCGGCAGGGCGGCGTAGGTGGCGCCGGTCAGGCCCCGGCCGAGATCGCGGAAAGCGGCCATGTCGGCGTACCAGAGGTATTTGGCCGCATAGAGCATGCGGTCATCCTTCTTCAAAAGAGGGCGCCCCAGATGCTTCTCAAAAGCGTCGAGAACCAGACGGATGCGGGGGATGGAGAAATCGCGCTTCCCGGTGTGGTCATTACAGGGGCTATCCAGCAGCAAAGTGCGTAGCAGGGTATCCATCGACCGGCTTTGGATGACGCCGGTCTCCCACCGTTTGATGCTGGCGATCCCCACATTCAAGGCCTCGGCCAGGGCCTGCTGGGTCAAACCTTTCCGTTCCCGCAAACGGCGGATCTCCGCGCCGCTCAGCAACCCCTCGGCCTGGCGGTAAGCATCGGCCAGCCGTTCCTGGAGATCGGCGGTTGCTTCGACATCGGCCACTTCCAGACCGCAGTCAGCGCACCGGTACAAACCGGCGGCATATCGGACCTCCACCCCTTTGAAACGGGCCTGCTTCTCGGTTTCAACCCATTTCAAAGGGCCATGGCAATCCGGACAGGTTTGGATTACTGGTTGTTTTCCCATTTAATTAACTCCCCTGCTTGGCACCGCTCCTACAAACATGCAAGGATACAAGGTAAAAATATCCGTTTTTGAGAGAGAACTTGTAATAGACAGGGACTTCGAATCTCGGACAGTGCGCTGAAAAGGCCCATAAATCAAGATTACGGATGCGCTTTTCATAGGATTGTTCCGGTGGCCGCCAGCCGGCGTAATGATCCGGCCCGGTGTTATTCAAAAGCTCCAGCAAAACCACCTGCAGTTCGTGGCGAATCGAGTAGCCGAGTTCCAGGGCGTCCACGGCGATAACCCCAGGCTCCACCACCAGGATGCGGTTACCATGCACGGCCTCCAGGGCAGCCAGCAATTTGGCGCACAATTCCTTATGGCTCGGCCTCACCATCCAATAGCTCATTTCAAAAAAACCGGAACCACGAATCCAAACCTCGCGAAAATTTTAGTATCAATTGATACCTTTGTCAAGGCATTAAAACAGCAATGCAGAAACCTAACTTAAGCCCATATCTCCCAGCTGTCAATTTGGTGTCACCACGAACAAGCGCCACCGAATGCGGTGGTCGATCGGTCGAACATATCTGGTTATTCCCCATTGAATGTGATACTTTTCGATTTGGTTTTTTTCCTTAACCAGCTGATTTTAAACCATGCTCCGTTTGAACCCTTCAATCTCCCACCCCTGGGACCTGACCCCCAGGGAAGCCGTCGTTCTCCAGAAATCTCTGGCCGGCAAGGTCGTCACGGCGGATGATTTCGGCGAGGTGCGTTTTGTCGCGGGCATCGACGTGGGCTGGAGGAAGGGGGAAGAAAAAGCCAGGGTGGCGGTGCTGAGTTTTCCGGAACTGGAGTTGGCCGATTGGGCGGTCGCCGAAAAGGAACTATGCTTTCCATACGTGCCGGGACTGCTCTCCTTCCGCGAAGCGCCGGCGGCGCTGGAAGCGCTGGCCAGGTTGCGGGTTCGCCCCGATCTGCTCCTTTGCGACGGCCAGGGGCAGGCGCATCCGCGCCTTTTCGGCGTGGCCTGTCATCTCGGTCTGCTCACCGGCCTGCCGGCCGTCGGCGTCGCCAAATCACGCCTTTGCGGCACCTTCGGGCCGCTTCCGGAAGAAAAGGGGAACTGGGTACCGTTGACCGACCGGGGCGAGATCATCGGCTCGGTGGTAAGGACACGAACCGGGATCAAGCCGCTGTTCATCTCCGCCGGGCACCGGATCAGCCTGGAAAAGGCCCGGGATTTCGCCCTGCGCTGTGTGACCCGCTACCGCCTCCCGGAAACCACCCGCTGGGCCCACCGCATCGCCTCCGAAGGTTTTCAACCCAAGGACCTCAACGATTCGTCGAAGGAGTTATCCCATGGCCGCTAAAAAGAAGAAAAAAACCACCGTCTCCCTGGTGCTCGGCAGCGGCGGTGCCCGCGGTTACGCCCATATCGGCATCATCCAGTGGCTGATTGAAAACGGCTTCGACATTCGCTCCATCGCCGGTTGTTCCATGGGCGCTCTCATCGGCGGCATCTATGCCGCGGGGGAACTCGATGCTTACGCCCACTGGGCGCGGGCCCTGGAACGCAAAGACGTGCTGATGCTGCTCGATTTCACTTTCGGCGGCAGGGGCTTTTTCAAAGGAGAAAAGGTCATCGGCGCCCTCAAGAAACTGATCGGCGAACGCAATATCGAGGACCTGCCCATCTCCTTCACCGCCGTGGCCACCGACATCCAGGCCGAGAAGGAAGTCTGGCTGAGCAAGGGGCCGCTGTTCGATGCCATTCGCGCCTCCATCGCCATCCCCACCTTCTTCACCCCTTTCAACTATCAGGGGAAAATCCTCTTCGACGGCGGCCTGCTCAATCCCATCCCCATCGCCCCGACCCTGCGGGACATTACTGACCTGACCATCGCCGTCAACCTGAGCGCCAAAGGCGAAATGCCGGTCTTGGAGAAGGAAGAAAACCTGGAGCCGCCCAACGCCTGGGAGCGCTATCGGGGGGGGATTGTTGGCTTCATGGAAGAACTGCAGCAGAAATGGCTGCCCAGAGGAGACGAAGAAGAGGAAAAGGGAGAGGAGATCGGCTTGCTCGATATCCTCTCCCAGTCGATGGACACCATGCAGAACGCCATCGCCCGTTTCAAACTGGCCACCTACAGCCCCGAAGTCATCATTCCGATTCCCAAGTGCGCCTGCACCTTCCTCGATTTTCACCGCGCCGACGAAATGATCCGGCTCGGATACCATCAGGCCGGGGTGACCATGGAATCCTTTCTGGCGGAAAGCGGCGGCAAGCCAAAAAAATAGGGAGGCCGCTCGGCCCCTCTGGGACTTCAGATATTTGCCGGGCCGGCTAGCGTCGCCACTCGATCTTGGCAAAGGCGCTGTGGTTGTGGATGCTCTCCTGGTTGACGGCGGTCACCCGGAACCAGGCCACTCGTTCGTCGGCCATCAGTTTCTGGGCCACGTTGCGAACCATATCCTCGACAAAAACAGGACGATCATAGGCCATCTCGGTAAGGGCCTTTTCGTCGTCCCGCTTGAGCAGGGCGTAGACCGGCGCCGAAGCGGAAGACTCGGCCACCTCGACCAGTTCCTCGATCCAGATCAGTTCCTCCGGTTTTTCCGCCACCACACAACTGCGCACTTCGACGGTGATGTGTCCGCGCTGGTTGTGGGCGCCGTAACGGGAAAGCGCCTTACTGCAGGGGCAGAGGCTGGTCACCGGCACCTTGACACTGAGGATAAAATCATCCCCCCCCTCCCCCGACTCGCCGATGAAGGCGCATTCGTATTCCATCAATCCCGGCGCCCGGCTGACCGGCGCCAGCTTCTCCAGAAAATAGGGGAAGGTCACCTCGACATGGGCTCGCTCCGCATCGAGACGCTCCTTGAGATCACGCAGGATATGGAGCACCGTCCACATCGTCACCTCCCCCCGGTGGGAGTTGAGCACCTCGATGAAACGGCTCATGTGGGTGCCCTTGAAATGGTGGGGGAGATTAACCGTCATGGTGATGTTGGCGACGGTATCCTGCCGGCCGCAATGACGGTCGAGGACGGTGATCGGGTAACGGAGGTCGCTGACTCCGACCTGATCGATGGGAATGTTGCGATTATCGGGGCGATTCTGTACATCGACCATGGCTGTTTTCGACTTTCTGAAATTTTTCCTGAATCCGCCGGAAGAATTGAAGATTGCGGCCCTGCCTGTCTCTTGATAGCATGCCATACAAGCTGGAATCCAGCTGAAAAAACCTTCGACAGGCCGTTGAGGCCGGCTTGCGTCCACCGGGAATTTTTCAATCCACCCTTTCACAACGGATAGCCATAATGGAACAATCACTGACAACAGAAGAAACGATCGACCGTCTGCGCGGTCTCCTCGACGGGAACCGGACCTTTCCCGAAATAGAAACCTATCTGGCCGATTTTGAGAAATTGGCCGGCGACCTGCTGGAATCGGCGGGACTGCCGCGGGAATACAGAAAAGCAGCCAGTCAATCAGAGGGTCGGCCGCGCTCCTCCGACAAAGTTCAAATGGCCATGAAGATTTACCTCCTGGCGGAAACCGTGCGCCAGCAGGTGATGATGGGATCCGCCGAAAACGCCGCCATCGAGGCCATCAATCTGGCCAGAACGGTCTATAAGGCGGCCGCAATACAATTGCAGGGATTGCGCACCGATATGTTGAAACGGGCCAGGGAAGCCCGCTGACGAAGTCTCCTCCCTTATTCTTCGCCCAGAGGACTTGGAAGGGGGCGCTTCCGGTCGCATCCAACTCAGCCCGAATACCAGGTGCCCAAAAGATGCTGTGGAAAAACTCTGAGGGAGTCGAGCTTTACTACGAGGTCTCGGGAAGCGGCAATCCGCTGCTGCTTATTCATGGCCTGGGCGGCAGTGTCAGGGACTGGGCACTGCAACTCCCCTACCTGACCGAGCGTTTCCAAGTGATCAGCATCGATCTGCGCGGCCACGGCCGCTCTTCCCGGCCCGCTTCGGGCTACACCATTCCAGGCTTTGCCGCCGACGCCGCCGGCCTGCTGGCCTTCCTCGCCCTCCCTCCGGCCCATGTGATGGGAATCTCCCTCGGCGGCATGGTCGCCTTCCAGTTGGCCCTCGACTTCCCAGGACAGGTTTCCAGTCTGGTGATCGTCAACAGCGCTCCGGAACTCCCCCAGAGCAACTGGCGACAACGCTGGGAGTTGGGACAGCGCCTCCTCTTGACCCGTCTTCTCGGCATGGAGTGGACGGCCAGGGTTCTGGCCAAACGCCTCTTCCCGAAGAAAAAGCAGAAATCTCTTCGCAAAGGCTTCGAACGCCGCTGGTCGAGTAACGATCCACAGGTCTACCTGGCCACCCTGCGGGGCATGTCGGGATGGAGCGTCATCGAACGCCTCTCATCCCTTGCGATGCCGGCCCTGATCGTGGCCGGCAGGGAAGATTTCATTCCTTTCGCGGCCAAAAGAATCTGCCTGGAAAAAATCCCCCGGGCGGAACTGGTCATCATCGAGGATTCAGGCCATGCCACGCCCGCCGATCAGCCGGAGACCTTCAACCGGCAGGTTCTTGACTTCCTCCTCCGGATGGAGCAGAAAATAAATAATCGAATCGACCATTGACAAGCTTCTGCCAGATCCCGAAACAGTCACCTGCAGGATAAAGTGCCCATGAAATTCCTGACCAGGATTCCCCACCGCCATTATTTCCTGATTTTAGCCGCGCTTTTCTCGGTGGAATTGATCTTCCTCGCCATCGACCCCCATGATCGCGGTGACTGGGCGCTGGAAAACGTCCTGGTGCTGGCCTTTATCCTCTTTCTGACCCTCACCTACCGCAACTTCCCCCTGTCCCGGATTTCCTACACCCTGGTCTTCCTCTTTCTCGCCCTTCATGAAATCGGCGCCCATTACACCTATGCCGAAGTCCCTTACGATACCTGGTTTCAAAACCTGACCGGTTACAGCCTCAATTCAATCCTCGGCTGGGAACGCAACAATTTCGACCGCGTCATCCATTTTGCCTACGGCCTGCTCCTGGCCTACCCCATCCGTGAGCTTTACTTCCGGATTGCCGACGCCAAAGGATTCTGGGGATATTTTCTCCCTCTCGATTTCACCATGTCCACATCCATGATCTTCGAGCTCTTCGAATGGGGGGCGGCGGAATTCTTCGGCGGGGATCTGGGCGTCGCCTATCTGGGAACCCAGGGGGATGTGTGGGACGCCCACAAAGATATGGCCCTAGCCAGCCTGGGCGCGCTGCTGGCGATGCTTGTCACCCTGGCCCTCAACCTCTGGCTGCAGAAGGATTTCGCCAGGGAATGGTCGGAAAGTCTGCGCATCAAACACGCCCTGCCGATGGGCGAGGACGAGATCCTGCGGCTGCTTAAAAAGAAAAAACGCAAATAAAAATCGCCGAAGTTCTTTCCCGCGGAGTCAGCCTTCGCCACGGCGGCAGATCAGCAGCAGGACATTGAATTCCTGGAGATTTCCCTTTCCGTCGCACCGTTGCATGGCAAAACAGGTATCGATTTTCACTTTTTCAAAGCCCTCCCTCACCACCATTTCCTCCAATTCCCTGCGGGTGAAGCCGTCGTGCCCTTCGAAATCCTCGCCATGAAAGGAAGTCTCTCCCTTCTCCAGTTCGGCGATGCACAGATAGCCGCCCTTTCTGAGAAGGTTCCGGAAAATAGCCATAACCCGTTCGGGGGAGGGAATATGGTGCAGGGCCATCATGGTGTAGATCAGATCGAATCGGCCGTCGGGCAGCTTTCCCTTGGTCAGATCGGCCAGCAGCGGCGTCATGTTGGCGGACCCGGCGGCGGCGATCTTGCGTTTCACAACTTCCAGCATCCCCGCCGAGGTGTCCACCAGGGTGATGTGCCCCAGTTCCCGATGCAGGTAAAAACTCAGTTGTGCGGTGCCGCAGCCGAACTCCATGGCCCGCCAGGCGCGAGCGAGTGGAACTCCCCGGCGCATATCCGCGGCGACTTTTGCGGCGCGTTCCTGGCGGATGGGGTCCTTATCCCATTTTTCCGCGACTTCATCAAAGATGGTCATCAGGCCAAATCTCCATTCTTCTTGTTGAAACAGACGATGTCCGAGGGGAAAAGCGGGGAAACGAAAGCCCAGGCAGAAACACCTGGGCTCTGGTCGCTTGATTCGGAAAAATGGCTCACTTCTTCGGTTTTTTCCCCTTCAACAAATCGGCGAAGGTTCCCATGCCGGCATTGGCAGGTTTTTCAAAGTAGGAAGTCGGTTCCTTTTCCTCCGTTTCCCCCAAAGCTGGAGAAGAAGCGGCCAGGATCAAAGAAATGCGCCGCTGCTCACGGTCGATCTTCTCGATCGTCACCGACACCACTTCTCCGCTTCGCAGAACTTCCTGGGGATGCTTGATCTGCTTTCCGGCCCCCAGCCTGGAGATGTGAATCAGTCCATCGATCCCTTCTTCCAGGGTGACAAAAGCCCCGAAGGCGGCGAGACGAACCACCGTCCCCGGGTAGGTCCCCCCTTCGCGGAAATGTGCTTCCACCTGGTTCCAGGGATCGGCCAGGGTATCGCGGATGCTGAAGGAAAAACGGTTTTTGTCCCAGTCACAGCTCTTGACCGCCACTTCCAGTTCCTGCCCCACCCGCAGAACGGAGTGGATATCCTCCACCCGCCCGTAGGCGATTTCGGAAATGGGCACCAGTCCCTCGACTCCCCCGATATCGACAAAGGCGCCGAAATCGCGGAGGTTGGTCACCACCCCCTTGACCACCTGCCCCGTCTGGAGAGTCTCCTTGAGGGCTTCGCGTCGCTGTTTCTGTTCCTCCTCCAGGATCACCCGGTGAGAGACGACGATGTTGCGGCCCCGCTCTCCGAATTGGCTGATCCGAAAAGGCCGGGACTGGCCGACCACCTCCACTGAGGCATCCTGGCGCCGCAGGCCGAGTTGGGAAAAGGGACAGAACGCTCTCACGCCACCGGCGAGTTTGATCTCATAACCACCTTTGATCTCCTTTTCGATCCTCCCGTCGACCGGAATGCGGCTGCGCCACGCCTCCTCTATCTGAGCCATTCCCGCGGCCCCCGAGCCGAGTTTGGTGGTGAAACGGAGTTCTCCGCCGGCGCCGGAGAGAAAATAGGCGCTGACCTTGTCTCCGACTGACACGGTCAGATTCCCCTCGGCATCGAGCAGCTCCCGGGCGTCCAGAATTCCCTCCCCCTTCTGTCCTACATCGAGAAAGATCCAGTCGCCGCCTATCTGCAGCACCTTTCCATCGATCTTCTGCCCCGGCTCCAGACGAACCTTGGCGGTCTTCAGACTCTCTTCGAAAAGTTCGGCGAAACTTCCTTCCCCGTTCTCTTCACCACCCTCATTTTCCTCGTTCCAGTCGTCGTCACGTTCTTTCATGTAAACCTCAAAGATATAGGATGAAAAACCGGGGGCATTATAGTCCTTATTGAAGGCCGGCGTAAAACCCTTTATTGAGCTTCCGCGATGAACAGATCGGGCCGGGCCTTTCTGTTGCCCCCCCAGGACCTTTTTCCGGCTTTTTGTCTCATTCCCTAATTCCGCCACCCACCTTTCCCAAACTGACAACTTGCCATTCCAGAAAAAACAACTTTCACCTCGAACCGGCCGGACTTCATCCGGCCGGGACAGCGACCGGTGACCCTCGTCGGCCAAAATCATCCGACCAACCTGTGTCATGACCAAAAGGGCCAGATTAATTCCTGGCCGAAGATTTCACGTCATCAATACTTCCCTTATCCCAGAATGATAAATCAGGGTATGTTTTGGATTTTTTCAGTTTTTAGTTGTATTCCATCATCCAATAGGATAATTTTCCGACTTAAAACAACATCCCATGCAAATCAGACATTTACAGCTATAAAAATAAAATTTAATTGATTTTATTGTCGCCGGAAAAGACTTTTTGTACCTATTTTTTGTTTATTTATTTTTATATGAGCAAGAAAAATCTTAAAGATATCTAAAAATGACTGTTTGCAACTTATTCTTACATATTATTAGATGCTCACTCTTGGAATAAAAAGAACCAAAGATACATTTTAAAGGCCCAGCCAGATATGGGTGGCGCCATTATTTTGGAAAATTATTTGCGGGGAGGGTAAAATCATGAAAGTTTTTCTATTTTTTAATGCAAAAATGTTTATATCGTGCCTTTTGGTCATACTTTCTCTTGGCTTGTCTTATGCGGAGGAACGATCCGAAGAAGTCTACCGCCTCGGGGAAGTCATCGTATCGACCCCACCTTCCGAAATCGAAACCGTCGGCACGGTTCACACAATCTCGGCCCAGGAAATTCGCCATCGGGGCGCCCGCACTTTGGATGAGGCCCTGATGCTGGTTCCCGGCCTGTCCCTCCGCACGGCGAATGACGGCACCCCCCGCGTCGATCTTCGGGGCTTTCGGACCCGCCACGTACAACTTCTGCTCGACGGCATCCCGATAAACTCCACCTTTGACGGCCAGTTCGATCCAAGTGTTTTCGGAGTTGAAAACATTGCAGAAATCAAAGTTACGACGGGAGCCGCTTCCGTTCTTTATGGGGATGGAGGCAACGGCGGCGTTATCAATATCATCACCAAAAAAGGGCGGAAGGGAATTCACGGAACCCTGGGTGCTGAAGCAGCTGAAGGGGACGCTTATCTTGGCCGTTTCAGCCTGGGCGGCGCCACCGAGACAGTGGATGCTTTCGTCAGCGGCAGCGTCTTCGATCAGGACGGCTGGCGCCTTTCCGAGCACTTTTCCGCGACCGAAGATGAGAACGGCGGGGAACGGGTCAACAGTGATCGGGAAAGGCAGAACTTCTTTGCCAACCTGGGCTGGTCCCCTTCCTCCGATACCCAGGTCGGTCTGACCTTCAACTACCACAACGGCGAATTCGGCATTCCGCCGGTGACCAACTACGATGCACAGGATTCCTTCGCCCAAAAACCGCGCTATGACCGCGTCGATGATATTGAAGGTTATGCCCTGCAACTGGCTTTCGACCAGAAACTGCCGGGTCCCTTCAGCACCCGCGGCTGGATTTTCTTCAATCGCCTCGACATGCTGGAAAACCGCTACGACGATAAGACCTATTCCAGCCAGAGCGCCAAAGGAGCCTACCGTTCCGATTCCACCACCGACATCGCCGGAGCCAACATCCAATTTAAAGTGGATGGGGAAAAGTACGGATCGGCAACCCTCGCCCTGATGGCCAACAACCACAACTGGGAAGCCGACGGCTTCAACATCGTTGAAACCATTACCACCGGCGGTGGCGGTGGCGGTGGCGGTGGCGGCGGCGGCGGTGGCGGCGGTGGCGGCAGCCAGGTAACCCTGGACAAAGAGACCTTCGATCTGCAGCGGGACCTCCAGCATTATTCCGCCGCCCTGGAATATGAAGTCAGCCTTTTCAAAAAATTGGGGCTGGTACTGGGCTACGGTCATCATTTCCAGACAAGGGACGACGATTCGTCGGACGATGACTTCTCCTATGTCCTCGGCGTTCATTATGATCTTTTCAAAACAACCCGCCTGAGGGCCAACCATGCCCGCAAGATTCGCTTCCCGTCCATCCGCCAGTTGTATGAGGTTGACAGCGGCAACGAAGATCTCAAGAGTGAGCGCTCCCTGCACTATGAGTTGGGCATTGATCAGCAGCTTCCGGTATCCACCCTGTTTTCCCTGACCGGATTTTTGATCGACGCCAAGGATTTTATCGAGAAGCCCGACAATTCCTCCCCCTTCGAAAACTACGAAAAATACCGGTTCAAAGGCTTTGAAGTAGCCGTCGAAAACCGGGCGGTGAAGAATCTGCTGCTGAGGACATCCTACAGTTATCTCGACAGCGAAGACCGCTCATCCAACAGCGAGAAGGACGAGCTCCAGTATCGTCCGCGGGACAAATTCACCGTCGAAGCCAGCTACCTCTTCCCCATCGGCCTGACCGCCTCGGGATCGCTCCTCTATATCAACAATCAGTATCTTTATGACCGCGACAACGTGCCTCCCCTGGAAAAGAAGCGCCTCGAAGACTACGCCGTGGTCAACTTTCGATTGGGGCAGGCCCTGTTTAAAAACAGCCTGGAAATCTATGCCGGAGTCAACAACCTGTTCGACGAAGATTATGAGGAGAGTTATGGTCTTCCCCGTCCCGGCCGCACCTTCTATGCGGGGACCGAATACCGCTTCTGATTCGACGGGACAGGGATGACGCCGATCCTCAGCCTGCAAAGCTACTCCTATGCCTGGCCCGGTGCCTCCTCCTGGACCCTCCGCGAGGTCAACCTGGAGGTGAAGGCCGGGGAGTGCCACTGTCTGACGGGGGGTACCGGTTCGGGCAAGAGCACCCTGGCTCTGGCCGTCAAAGGCCTGCTCCCTTCGGGGAGACAGGCGGGGGGTCTCATCCTGAACGCCGCTTCGGATGAAGATCGGGTTGCCGTGGGCCTGGTGATGCAGAATCCCGAGACCCAGCTGCTCACCGAAACCGTCGGCGCCGAGGTCGCCTTTGGCCTGGAAAACCTCTGCCGGCCGCCAGAGGAGATGCCGAACAGGGTGGTGCAAGCCCTGGCGGCGGCAGGGCTTGACCTGCCATTGGACCACCCCACTTCGCGGCTGTCCATGGGCCAGAAGTACCGGCTGCTGATCGCCGCCCACCTGGTTCTTCAGCCGGCACTTCTTATCCTCGACGAGCCGGGAGGGCAACTCGATTCAGCGGGATTGCACAGCCTTTCGGCCATTATTGGCGACCTCAAGGAAAGGGGACTGTCCGTTCTCCTCTGCGAACATCGCCCCGACAGGCTGCTGCCGGTCGTCGATCGATTCTGGCGATTGAGCAAAGACGGCCGACTGCACCAAGGGCTGCCCCCGTCCAAGCCGTCCCCAAACCGGGCCAGGCAACCATCTCCGGACGCATCCCGGGAAAAGCCGCTGGTGGAGGTGCGAAACCTTGAGGTGGAAGAAAATGACGCCGCGCCGGTCTGGTCCGGCATCTCCTTCACCCTCCGTGAGGGAGAAAGAGCCGTGCTGCAAGCAGCCAACGGGACGGGGAAAACCACGCTGTTGCGCTGTCTGGCCGGTTTCATCACCCCCCGGCAAGGGACGGTGAAGGTTTTCGGAGAAAGTCCCAAGCCTGAAAAACTCAGGGGGAGGGTCGGTTTTCTTTTTCAGAACCCGCTTCGCCAACTGTTTGAAACAACGGTCTTTGACGAAGTTGCCTTCGTTTTGAGGCGCACCGGAAAATCGCCTGCCGAGGTATCGGAGCGGATCGAATCGATTCTTCAACTGTGCGGCATAGATCATCTTGCCCGATCTTCCCCCCACCAGCTCAGTTACGGGCAGAAACATCTGGTGGCCTTGGCTGCGGTAATCATCGCCGAACCGCGGCTCCTTTTGCTGGATGACCCTTTCGCCGGGCTCGACACCAAATATCTTGCCAGGATAATCCAGTTGCTGATCGCCCTGAACGAAGAAAAGGGAATCACCCTGCTGTGGACGACACACAACCGGGATAACAACCCGCCATGGGCACATCGGCATCTAACCATCGAGGGGAAGCGCATTGTTTCCAACCATTGCTAGTCTTGCCGATCGTTCCAGCCGCGGCGGGAAAGCCACCTCCCCCCTGCTTCCCGCCGGAACGGCCCTGATTCTCTGCTTTTCTCTGTCGCTGGCCGCCATTGTCAGCGACAGCCTGCCTGTCCTGCTTCTTCTGAGTCTGGCCGATGCCATCTTTTTGCTCCTTTGCCGCATCCATCGGAAAAGCGCCTGGCGGGCGGGAAAACTTTTTTTGTGGCAGACTACCTGCGTCACCGGTCTCTATCTGCTCCGTTTCGGCGTGGCCGAGGGACTTTGGCCCGGTCTGCGCGTCTCCTGGAAACTGACGCTGGCCTTCATACCGGGCATGGGCCTGGCCCAGGGAATCCCTCAGAATGGCATCGAAAAGGCCATGGCGCGTCTCCTCCCCCAGCAGACGGCCTTCGCTTTGACCATGTCGATCAAATTCCTGCCCCTTCTGGTCCGGGAAATCCGCGCCATTTACGAGGCCCAGGTTCTGCGCGGCGCGCACATCCTTCCCCGCGACCTCTGGCGCTGGCGCAACTGGAGCGATTTTTTCCATTGTCTGATCGCTCCTTCGGTCGTGCAGGCCATGCTGCTGGCCGAGAATATCGCCCAGGCGGCTCGAAGTCGGGAATTCGGCCGCCATCCGCGCCGCACCATCTGGCCGGGATAGAGAAAAGGATTCCACCATGTCGAAGCTCTCCCTCAAGGACCTGCTGTTCATCTGTTTTTGCGCTGTCTTGCTGATCGCCGTCCGGGCAGCTTTTCGGTGGCGCCTCGGCATCAGCGGCCACGCCATGTTTTTTACAGTTTTCTTTCTGCTTCTCTCCCGTGGGTGCGTAAAGCACCGGCTGACCGCCACCCTGACAGGGTTTCTCGCCGGCGCGGCGGCCATCGCCCTCGGCATGGGCAAGGGCGGCCCGCTGACCATGCTTAATTTTCTCTTTCCCGCTCTGGCCATCGATCTGGGGGCGTTTATTTTTCCATCGTTGCTGAACAGCTACCTGCTCTGCGCCCTGGTCGGCACTCTCGCCGGAGCCAGCAAATTATTCAGTGCCGCCGTCATCGGCTTTGTCGTCGGCATGGACCATGCCATACTGTGGCAACGGGCGTTGATCGAGGCTGCCGCCGCCATGGCCTTCGGCTGCCTGGGCGCCCTGTGCCTGCCCCCAGTGGTCAAAAGGCTTCGGGCCTACGGCTTGCCAACCGCTTCAGGAGAATGAGGGATGAAGGTCTTTATCTGTCTGGACGACACCGACAATCTCAACAGCGTCGGCACGGGGAAACTGGCGGCACAACTGGCCGATCAGATCGAGAATCAAGGCTGGGGAAGTTGCCGTTTCGTCTCCCGCCACCAGTTGCTGGTCCATCCCGATATACCGTACACCTCCCACAACAGCGCCATGTGCTTTTCCGCCATGATCAAAGACCGCGCCCTGGAGGAGATCATCCACTACGCCGGCCATTTTCTGGAAAGGGAATCTGCGCCGGGTTCGGATCCCGGCCTCTGTGTCGTGGTGGAAAATGAGCTGGTCAATCCCAACTTTCTGATCGCCTTTGGCCGCTCCGCCAAAAAGCAGGTTTTGAGCAAAGAGGCGGCCTACAACCTGGCACGCCGGCTTGGGGTGCATCTGTCGGAACATGGCGGAACAGGCCAGGGGGTGGTCGGAGCCCTGGCCGGCGTCGGGCTGCGGCTCGAGGGGAACGACGGCCGGATCAAGGGACGCCTGGAGGTCGCTTCCGCGGGGAGCGCTGTCCGCGCCGACTTCCTTTCTTCCCTCCCTCAGGTGGAGGAACTCCGCTCACTGGCCGGCGGGCCTATCCGCGGAAGGGACCTTGTCCGCATAGGAGAAAAGGTTAAGATGGTGTTGCTGGGGGGCAAGGCGGTTCTTCTCCTGGACCCGTCTGGAGAAAATGACGGAAAGGTGCGCTGGCGGACAGTTCCACGATCCGCGCTGAATGATTACTGAAAACCACCGGAGAAACAGGGACCGTGACGCCGGCGGGTTGACGAAGTGGGTCTGCGTTAATGGATTGACCCAATCCTGAGGGAAAATGGTTGAGAAAAAAAACACAACAGGCGGGCAGGGAAAATTCCGCGGAGGTTTATTGCCCTTTCTCGCTGTATCAGCCATCCTTCACGCTGCGCTCTTGTGCCTGAGCGGAGTCTCACCCCGGGTGGACGGTTCCGAGGCTGTCCCTGCGACAGTGGTCACCCTCGTCGGCCAATTCCCCAAAAAGATGAACGGAGATTCCTTCTCTGAAATCGTTCCCACTGTGGCCCGCCCTGGGCAACCCCTTCGGGAAAGAAAACCCAAGGATTCTTCGACCAAAAATTTCACCAGGAAAAAGCCTGCCGGAAAAGGAATCAAGAACCGCCACCGTGCGGAAAAACCGGATTTGGCGATGAAGAATGGCCCGTCTCCCCAAACTGGATCGCTGCCAACGATCAAGCCCACGACTGAAGCCGCTCCGACGGCGCAAGGTGCGGTTTCCGGCTCGTTGTCCGCTAATGCCCCTGGCAGGAATCCTATGGGGGAAGAATTGCTGCAGGCCAGCTTTGGAACCCGGGAAGGTCCAAAAGTAGTCGGTTTGAAGCCGGAATATCCACTTCGGGCCAGGCGTCTCAATAAGGAAGGCTTGGTGCTGGTCCAACTTCATCTGGACCGAAAGGGAAAATTGAATCAGGCCAGAGTTGTCGAAAAGGCCGGCTATGGTTTCGATGAAGCCGCTCTGACCGCAGTCAAGGAAGCCAAGTTTCTGCCGGCCTCACGCAATGGCCAGTCGGTGGCCTGTCTGGCGCTGCTGCCTATCAGGTTCAGGTTGCGGGCCGGCCTGTAGCCATCGGTCTCGATACACTTAATCTTGCGGCACCGCAGTCAAGTCCAAGGTGCACATTGGAAGCACTCCCTCCTCCGCTTCATAAGACTCTTTTCCCATAACACCCATCGCTGGCAAAAACATAACGATCAAGACCCGCTGAAAAGCCCCATTCTTTTACAGTGGTTGACATGCCCCAAGGAGTGTTGTAAACACGAAGAAATATTTATTTGTCTGCAATGGGACTATTAGGGTTCCCCATCGATCAAAACCGATTTCCTTGGCCCTGGGAGGGTGAGCATGAAAATACTGGTAGCGTATCTATCGGAAACCGGCAATACGGAAAAAGTGGCCAAAGCGATTTTTGACAGCGTTTCTGCGGATGCAAAAGAGCTTCTGCCTCTCGACAATGTTTTTGGACTTGACGATTATGATCTCATCTTCTGCGGCTTTCCGGTTCAGGCCCACAGTGTCCCCGGAAAAGCCCAGACCTTCATCAATTCGATCCCCCAAGGCAAAAAGGTCGCCTTCTTCGCCACCCATGGCTCCCTGCGGGGGGGGGAACGGGCGGCCTCGGCCTTCCATCAGCTCGCTGGGATTGCCACGGATCTCAAGATTCTCGGGACCTTCGGCGCCAGGGGAAAGGTCAAAATGGATCTCCTTGACGCGCTATCCGAAAAACCGGAGCACAAAGCCTGGGCGGATGAAGCACGAAGCGCCGTCACCCATCCCGACGAAGCCGACCTGCACGACGCCGGGGAATTCGCCAGGGACATTCTCCTGAAGGCCCGCCACGGTTAATCTGCAGAAGCCGGCGCAGGATGAGAAACTGTTCCCGCGCCGGCCTTTCCTTCCCCAGGGGGTTATATGTATTTCTGGTGTTCGAAATGTTTCAGGGCTTTCTCTTCCGTCGAGGAATATCCTTTTGAATGCTACTTCCCCGACTGCGACGCCGGCATTTACGATATAAAAACCTGGGAATCCATCCAGGAAAAAAATCCCTCTCTTCCCGAAATTCCCCAGCAGGGCAAAGTGTATCCTCCCCAGAATCGGTAAAAAAAGTTCCGGACCACTTCTTTTCTTTTTTCCGTCAACCGACCATTCTTTTACGTTTCATTTTGGATTTCCCGCGTTGGCGGGGAACACCAGCCGGTGTGGAATGGTAGAATAGGATTATGTTCAAACCTTATTAGCCGGCCATGTAAATAGAAAGGAGAAGGCCATGGGACTGTTCGATTTTATGAAGGAGATCGGCAAGAAATTGTTCAGCAAGGAAGAGGACGCGGCCGAAAAAATCAAAAAAAACATTGAGGAAGACAATCCCGGTGTTGCCGACCTGAAGGTCGAGTTCAATGATGGGGTGGTCTCCCTCTCCGGTCAGGCGGCCAGCCAGGAGGCCATGGAAAAAGCGGTCCTTCTGGCCGGCAATGTTCAAGGGGTTTCCGAGGTCAAGATTGACGGGCTTTCGGCTCCGGCGGCCGACAAAAAAGTCGAATATTACGTCATTAAAAAGGGGGACACCCTTTCCGCCATCGCCAAACAGTTTTACGGCAAGGCCAGTGCATACCCAAGGATATTCGAAGCCAACCGGGAGGTTATCAAGGATGCCAACCTGATCTATCCCGGCCAGAAAATCCGCATTCCCCTCGATTGAAGAATTTCCTTTTCCAATCGGAAACAGGTTGTAATTCGCAAGCCTCTTCAAACCCAAAGGGAGCAAATACACCATGGAAATCGGCAAGCTTCTGGAAGCGATGCTGCAATCGGGAAAGGCCCCATCCTCCCAAGATCGCATGCGCAATGCCCTCGGCGTAGAACAAATGTCAGGTGGCCCCGGCGGAATGCCGGCGGAATCCGCCGGCGGCGGGCTGACCGACTGGCTCTCCGGCATGCTGGGGGGAGGAACGGCGGCAGGTGCGCCGGGACGAGGGGAAGGAATGCTGGGTGATATCCTGGGAGATGTAGGGCGCGCCGTCGGCGGCCAGAAAAACCTGGCGATGGGAGGTCTTGGCGCCCTGCTCGGCGCCCTCCTTGGTGGAGGGGGGAAATCGGTGGGCGGCGCCATGGGCGGCGGGCTCATGGCCCTTCTCGGCACCATGGCCTATCAAGCCCTCAAGAAAAGCGGCCAGCAAGCCAAGGCCCCTCTGGGCCTTGTGAAACCGCAAACCAACCGGGAAGCGGATGAACTGGAAAGACAATCGGAACTCGTGCTGCGAGCCATGATCAATGCCACCAAGGCTGACGGCCGGATCGACGAAAAGGAAATCGACCGGATGATGGCCAAGCTGGAGGAATTTGGCACGGACGACCAAGGCCAACGCTATATGATGACGCAAATGCAGAAACCGATGGAAACCGAGGAACTGGTTACCGAAGTGCGCGGAAAACCGGAACTGGCGGCGGAAATCTATGCCGCTTCTCTGCTGTCGATCGAAGTAGACACGGCGGCGGAAAGGGAATATCTCGATCATTTGGCGGCGCGGCTGGGACTCCCCTCACAGGTTACCCAAAACATCGAAAACCTCGTCGGGCTTCAGCAGGCATAACAGCTGATGCAAATAGGGCGGGAGAAAAGCTGCTCCCGCCCTATTCAAATTGCCGCTGCCGGTTACAGAACCTTCGCTTGGAAGGTATTGCCGGCACTGAGATCACCGGCGGCAAACCCTTTTTTGAACCACCGCTGGCGCTGTTCGGAAGTGCCATGGGTGAAGCTGTCGGGGACGACATACCCTTGTGTCCTCTTCTGGATTCGGTCGTCCCCAACCGCGCTGGCCGCGTTGAGAGCCTCGTCGATATCCCCTTTTTCCAGCAGGTTCATTCTCCCCACATGGTGGGCCCAGACTCCGGCCAGATAGTCGGCCTGCAACTCGAAACGGACCAGGTACTGGTTGAAATCCCGTTCACCGAGACGGGAACGCATCGCCATCAGTTTGTCGCTGATTCCCAAAAGCGTCTGCACATGATGGCCCACTTCGTGGGCTATCACATAGGCCATGGCAAAATCCCCCGGGGCCTTGAACTTGCGCTGCAGTTCCTCGAAAAAACTGAGGTCGATATAGACCTTTTGGTCTCCGGGGCAATAGAACGGCCCGGTGGCGGCGCTGGAATAGCCACAGGCGGACTGCACGCTGCCATTGTAGAGAACCAGTTTGGGATGCCGATAGGTCATGCCGTTTTTGCGAAACAACTCGCTCCAGACATTTTCGGTTTCCGCCAAAACAACGGACACGAACTGAGTCATTTCATCTTCCGCCGCCCCTGTTCTCTGGGAAGCGGCCGGCGGTTGGGTGTTGACTTGAATCGTATGGAGCAGTTGGGTTGGATCTCCTCCCAGGAAGTAGATCACCACCGCCAGAACCAGGGTCCCGATCCCCCCGCCAATCGCTCCTTTGACCGGAAGACCGCGGCGGCGATCCTCGACATTGTCACTGCCTCTACGCCCCTTCCAGAGCATGCCATCCTCCCGCCCTTTTGAGCTGTGTAAAACCAGCAACCAATTCCATCACGGCGAAGGCACCGTTATCTTTTTGAAACCCGTATTCAATTTTATCCTTTTTTTCCCTCTCCGGCGGGTTTTTTAAAAAGCCGCAAGGATCTGACTTCGCTCCTCCAACAGTTTTCGGGTCATGTCGCTCATCGGCAGGTTTTTCAGCTCGTCGAAGGAAAACCAGCGCGCCTCCCTGGCATCATCCCCCCCTTGTTTCTGCAATTTCCCGCCGACCAGATCGGCCACTAAATCGATAATGACATAGTGGAAACGCACCTTCTCCTGCTGGTCCCGGTCGATGATTTCAAAGGAATATATCGGCTCTCCGGCCCGCACCACCAGCCCCGTCTCCTCCAGAATCTCTCTCTCAGCGGCCTGCTGCAGAGTCTCTCCGAGTTCCACCATGCCGCCGGGGATCGACCATAATCCCGCAGCCGGAGGCATGCCGCGGCAAACCATCAAAAGTTTGCCATCATGAATGACCACCGCACCGACAGCGACTCTGGGCGATCCCGGATATTCCCTCGTTTCAGTTGCCTCCGCCATGAACACACTCCCCTCGGAAATTTTCGTCTTCAGTTCGAAAACGGCTACCAACCTACCAAAAAAGTCGCCTGCTGACTATCCAACTTTTTTCTTTTCAGAGTGGCGGGTTTATCCTATAAATAACGACTTGGCGGCTATGAATACCGGCCCTTCAAGGAAATCGACCAACCTATCCGAACCGAGGATGTTATGCCGACAAATATTGAAATCGCCCAACAGGCCCATCTCCGCCATATTCGGGAAATCGCCGCCAAGGTAGGAGTTCCCGAAGAGCTGTTGGAATATTATGGAAATTACAAAGCCAAACTTCCCCTGTCGCTGATCGACCGGGAAAAAGGCAGGAAAGGCCGCCTGATCCTGGTTTCAGCCATCACCCCGACCCCTGCCGGAGAGGGCAAGACCACCACCTCCGTCGGTCTGGCGCAGGGACTGGAGAAGATCGGCAGGAAATCGATCGTGGTGCTGCGTGAACCCTCCATGGGGCCGGTTTTCGGCATCAAGGGGGGTGCCGCGGGGGGGGGCTATTCCCAGGTACTGCCGATGGAGGATATCAACCTACATTTCACCGGCGATTTCTCCGCGGTGGAAAAAGCCCACAACCTGCTCACCGCCCTCATCGACAACAACCTCCAGAACCGCAAATATTCTCTGGGCATCGATCCGCGCACCGTGGTCTGGAAACGGGTCATGGATCTCAACGACCGCGCCCTGCGCCATCTGGTCATCGGACTGGGCGGTCCCAGTCACGGCGTGCCGCGAGAAGCCGGCTTCGACATCACGGCGGCCTCGGAGGTCATGGCCATCCTCTGCCTGTCGGAAAATCTGGCCGACCTCAAACAGCGGCTAGGCAACATTTATGTCGCCAACACCTATGAGGGAAATCCGGTCTTCGCCCGCGACCTGAAGGCTCAGGGCGCCATGGCCGCCCTTCTCAAGGACGCCATCAAACCGAACCTGGTGCAGACCATCGAAGGAACGCCCGCCCTGATCCACGGTGGCCCTTTCGCCAACATCGCCCAGGGAACCAACTCGGTGATCGCCACCCGCATGGGATTGAGCCTGGCCGATTATGTGGTGACCGAAGCGGGATTCGGATTCGATCTGGGTGCGGAAAAATTCCTCCACATCAAATGCGGCTATTCCGGCCTCACCCCCCACGCCGTGGTTCTGGTAGCCACGCTGCGCGCCCTCAAATACCACGGCAGCGGTTCTCCGGACCACCTCGACCGGCCCGACCCCGAGGCCCTGAAAAAAGGCCTCTGCAACCTCGAAAAACATATCGAGAACGCGGCTATCCTCAACATCCGGCCGGTGGTGGCCATCAACCGCTTTGACACCGACACGGATGAGGAACTGCAGCTGGTCAGACAACATTGCGCCGAACTGGGGGTCAAAGCCGCTACGGTGGATGCCTGGGGAAGAGGCGGGGAAGGGAGCATCGAGCTGGCGGAACTGGTGATGGATACCGTCGCCGCCTATGACACCCCGTTCCAGCCTCTTTATGAATGGGATTGGAGTATCAAGAAAAAAATCGAAGCCATCGCCACCCGCATTTACGGCGCGACAACCGTGGCCTTCCGCCCCGACGCCAAGAAGGATCTGGACAAGATCAACAAGCTGGGACTGGACAAACTTCCCGTCTGTATCGCCAAAACCCCCCTCTCCCTGTCGGAGAATCCGAAAAAATACGGACGTCCCCGTGATTTTGTCCTGACCATCCGCGAACTCGAGGTGGCTGCCGGGGCCGGTTTCGTCATCCCCATCACCGGCCAGACCATGCGCATGCCGGGACTCCCCTCAAAACCTTCGGCGGAGATTATCGACATCGATGACCAGGGAAGAATATCCGGCCTGTTCTGAGAGGATGCAGAGAGAAGGTTGAGAAAGGGTAAAATCTGGCTTTCGGTTTTACTGTCAACGATACCCTTGCTGGCACAAGGAGCAGACATGCCGACCTTACATCGGAAAACTATCAACACCCGGCAGGCCCCCGCCGCCATCGGCCCCTATTCCCAGGCGGTACAAATGGGCAACCAGTTGTTCATCTCCGGCCAGCTCGGTCTGGACCCGGCAGCCGGGACGATGGTCCCGGGCGGGGTCGTCGCGGAGACCCGCCAGGCCCTGGCCAATCTCCGAGCGATTCTGGAGGAAGCTTCCTTTACGTTGAAGGATGTTGTCCAGGTGCAGGTTTTCCTCGCCGACATCGATGACTTCGCGGCGATGAACGAGGTCTACGCCACCTTCTTCACAGAAAATCCACCGGCCAGGGCGGCTTTTCAGGTCGCCGCCCTGCCCAAGAATGGCCGGGTCGAAATCACCGCCCAGGCCATCCGCATTGCCACACCCTGAAAATCTCAGCCGGAATCGGCGGCGTCCGTCAGGGAAAATGGCACCCGCAGAACGTCTATTTCGTGCGTAAAAACATCGGTTTTAGATCGGCCAGATTGGCCTTCTGGGTCAGCACAATCGCTTCCGCCACGACCCGCATGCTGCGCCGGGTGTTCATGCTGTACTGCCTCATTCGGTTGTAGGCTTCCCGCTCACTGATCCCTTCCTGCTCCATCAGCAGACGTTTGGCGGTTTCGATAAGTTTCCGCGCCTCCAACTCCTCCTTGATGACCTGACTTTCCACAACCAGTTTGAAGTTGGCAATCACCACGGCCGCCTGGCTGGCTATCGATTGGATCACTTTCTTTTCCGAGGCGGTAAAGGTGTGCGGGGTCGTGGTATAGCAGTTGAGCACCCCGATCACCGAACCCTTGAAAAACAGCGGAACGCTGAGCAAAGAACAGAGATTTTCCTGGCGGGCGATCTCGGTGCAGATATAGCGTCGATCCTTTTTGACGTCGGCGACGGTCAGTTCCTTCCCATTCTGAGCCACCCTTCCGGCGATACCGGTCCCCAGCTTAATGTTCGGCTTGTGGAGATAATCCTCGCTGATCGATTGGGTGGCCTTGACCACCAGTTCCCTGCTGCTGTCATCCAGAAGCATCAGGGAACAGATCTTGGACTGGAACAGTTCCGCGGTGACGGTGACGATGAACTTGAGAATATCGTCCAGATAAAGATCGGAGGTGATTGCCTCGCTGATCCTGGAGAGGG
>JAAZDE010000036.1 GCA_012512925.1 Desulfuromonadaceae bacterium | reverse complement strand
GTGTCCTCCTCAAAATAGGATCTGCCAGGACGGGGTTCCAGACTGGAGACGATCTTGGCGGCGGCCAGCACTTCTTCCAGGGGCACATCAAGGGCCTTGGCGATAACGTTGTACTTGCGACTCTCCATCTCCTTGAGATGAAATCGAATAATGTTCTCGACCAGGGGATTGCCGATCTGAAGCGCTTTAATCTGGCTCAAAAGACATTCCTGCAGGTCGCGGCTGGCCACCCCCGGAGGATCGAGCTCCTGAACCATCAGCAGCACTTCTTCCACTTTTGAAGGAGGGGAAGAAGTGACTTCAGCGATTTCTTCGACGGTCGACATCAGGTAGCCATCTTCATCGATGTTGCCGATGATTTCAAAGGCCACCTTCCGTTCCTGGTCATCGATTCTTGAGAGGCTGATCTGCCAGCGAAGATGGTCGGCCAGAGAGGTCTTCTTGGCCAGCACATTTTCATAAAAGGGACGTTCCTCGTCCCCTTCGGAACTCTCGCCGGAAAAATTTTCGAAACTGTATTCGCCGAAATAGGTCTGCCAGTCGATTTCCTTGAATCGATCCCCCCCTTCGGCGGGGTCGATGAACTCCTTCTGCTCGGGAGCCTCCTCCTGGATCTCCTGTTCTTCCCTGGGCGATTCCTTTTCGTCACTCTCCTCCGGCCCTTCCTCCAGCAGGGGATTCTTCTCCAGCTCATCACGCACCATCTCCATCAGCTCCATCCGGGAAAGTTGAAGCAGCTTGATGGCCTGTTGCAGCTGGGGGGTCATGACCAGTTGCTGGCTGAGCTTTAATTGCTGACGGATTTCAAGAGCCATGGAGGTAAAAGCGTGCCTTTCACAACAGAACTTTAGGAAAACCGATCCTGCTAGAGCCGGAACGATTCCCCCAGATAAATAGTCCTCGCCCGGTCACTGGCGGCAATCTCCGCCGGGGTCCCGGATTCAATGATCTCCCCTTCGTTGAGAATATAGGCGCGATCACAAACATTCAGGGTTTCCCGAACGTTGTGGTCGGAGATGAGTACACCGATGCCCCGTTCCTTCAGGTGAACCACCGTCTTCTGGATTTCCAGCACGGCAAGGGGATCGATTCCCGCGAAAGGCTCGTCCAGAAGGATGAAAAAGGGATCGGTGGTCAGCGCCCGGGCAATCTCCAAACGGCGCCGCTCACCCCCGGACAGGGAAAAACCGTAGGAGCCGGCCACATGCTGAAGACGGAACTCCTGCAGCAACCGGTTCTTTTTTTCCTCCATCAGGGATTGGGAAATCTCCTGGCATTCAAGGATGGCCAGCAGATTCTCCTCAACCGTGAGTTTCCTGAACACGGTCGGCTCCTGGGCCAGATAGGAGATCCCGGCCCGCGCCCTCCGATACATCGGCAAAGGCGCCAGATCGAGATCGTCGAGAAGAACTTGACCTTGGTCGGCCCGGACCAGTCCGACAACCATATAAAAAGAAGTTGTCTTCCCGGCACCGTTGGGGCCCAGTAGCCCGACCACCTCTCCGGAGCGGATATCGAAATCGACACCGCGGACAACTTCCCTTCTTTTATAAGCTTTATGAAGGTTTTTTGCAACGAGCATTCGCGTCACGGCCGATCTCCCTTGGGATGGAAAACGGCCTTGACACGGGCCCCCTCCTTGCTGGTGACAATGCTTCTTTCACCATTCAGAAAGATGACGATCTCATCCCCCTCAAGGGAGTCTTCTCCCCTCCGGACATGGGCGGAGCCGGTCAGCACGATCTTGCTCTCGGCGGCAAAATAGACCCCTTTATTTCCGGTGGCGACCCGCCCCCCCTGAACCACTCTGACCCCGGGGAAGGCCTCCACCTTTTCGATATCGCGGGTTTGCTCCTGAAAATACAGAACCATTTCCGGAGCGTAAATAACCACGTCCCCTTGACGAGCTTCCACTTCTCCGATAAAACGGACGCGATTCAAGACGCCGTCCGCCTGCAGCCGCTTGGAGGTAATGTGGACCGGCTGGCTGGAATCGTGTTTTTCCATTACCGCGGGAGGCGCCGCCCACAACGGCCACGCCATCAGTACGCCGAAACATGCCGCCAAAAGCTTAACCCTGCAAACCATTCCTGTCATGGACATCCGCCTCAATATCGTTCAGAAGTTCAAACAAACGCTCTTCGACATGGTACTTCAAACCCCGTCCCCGGAGTTCCATCCTCTCGTCCACAATACGCACCGGGCTTTCGGTGCGGATCAGGGAGTCCTTCTGCGAATATTCGAGATCGTCGCAAAAGAGGGTATATCCCTCACTCCCTTTGAGCGTTACATTCCCTATGGCCCGGAAACTGCTTCCGTCGGCCCCGACCTCGCCCTTATCGGCGGTCAATTCCATATCCCCTTTGTCCTTGTTGAAAAACACCAGCCGAACATTTTTCAACCACCCGCTTTTGGTGCCGATATCAAAATCCGCAGTTTCCGCGATCAAGCGCCAGGAGGTCGCCCCTTCATGACTGTTGGTCAGGGTAATCTCTTTGAGGGAGAGATCGACATTCTGGGGACGGGGATCGGGAAGGGTGTGCCGCAAAGGTTCCTGGAAATTATAGAGGATGGTGGCGATCAGTGAGAAGGAGATCAGGACAATAAAAAAAAACAATAAATTCCGTAAGGTTAATCGTTTATTCATAAAAAAAGTATAGCATTGGGGGCCTGGCCTGTAAAGAGAGGAGGGAAACCCCGAAAGAGATAAATTTCCCTTGGAAATACAGGCAATTTCAAGAATAACGGGAGAAAACCTCGGACCAGCGTCCGCTCTCCTTGAGCAGCAGTTCGCAGAATTCCCGAACGGCCCCCCTTCCTCCGGCGCGGCTGGCCACAAAGTCGACCTCCGGCTTGACCTCCTCACAGGCATCCGCCACCGTGGCTGAAATCCCCGCCCGCCGCAGAACGGGAAGATCGACCAGGTCGTCTCCCATATAGGCGATCTCTTCGTCCTCGAGGTGCAGTTCGCGGGCAATCCGTTCGAAAACCGGCAGCTTTTCCGTGACCCCCTGAAAAATCAGCCCGATCCCGAGTTCCTCGGCACGATGCTCGACAACCCGCGATTGGCGGCCGGTTATCAGTCCGACCCGAAATCCGGCGCGCTGCAGCAGTTTGAGCCCGTGGCCGTCCTTGACATCGAAAGCCTTGCTCTCCACGCCGTTGTTGTCGATGTAAATGCGGCCGTCGGTAAGCACTCCATCGACATCAAAAAGCACCAGTTTAATCCGCGATATCCCCTCCCGCATCAGACCACGCCGCCCTTGATCAGGTCGTGGACATGAATGATCCCGACCGGGACACAACTCTCCTCGTCCTCGAAAACAAACAGCGAAGTGATGGAATGTTCTTCCATCCGATGCAGGGCCTTGGCGGCCAGGCAGCTTTTAAGAATCCGCTTCGGGTTGTGAGTCATGACTTCGGACACCGAATGGTTCAGGATATCGAAACCTTTCTCCAGCGATCGGCGCAAATCCCCATCGGTGAAAATACCGACCAATTCACCCGTGCCATTCACCACGCCGGTCACGCCAAGCTTTTTACTGGTGATCTCGAATAAGGTTTCCTTGAGGGGCGTAGCGGCGGTCACCAGGGGGATCTCCTTCCCCT
>JAAZDE010000035.1 GCA_012512925.1 Desulfuromonadaceae bacterium | reverse complement strand
CTTTATCAAGTTCTTCCTCTTCTTTTATGAAAGGTGAGATGTCGATGGTCACTGCCGGAATGATTAAAAATGGCGAAGCCAGGATCGCTCTGATCGGCCTTGGCTATGTCGGTCTCCCTCTGGCGGTTATGTTCGGCCGCCACCTCGAAGTCATCGGCTTCGACATCAGCGAACGTAAAATCGACGAGCTGCGCCGCCACATCGATACCACCCTGGAGGTTTCTACCGAAGATCTCAAGGACGCTGCCATCCACTACACCAGCGATGCCGCCGACCTGAAGAAAGCCTCCTTCCTTATCGTCACCGTGCCCACCCCGGTTGACGGCCACAAAAAACCCGATCTGACTCCCGTCGAAGCGGCCACCCGCACCGTCGGCCGGAACCTGGCCAAAGGGGCCATCGTCGTCTATGAATCGACGGTCTACCCCGGCGTCACCGAGGACCTCTGCGTGCCGATTCTGGAGCAGGAGTCGGGTCTGGTCTGCGGCCGCGACTTCAAGGTCGGCTATTCCCCGGAGCGGATCAACCCCGGCGACAAGGTGCATACCGTGGACAGGATCGTCAAGGTGGTTTCCGGCCAGGACCGGGAGACCCTGGAAACGGTGGCCGAGATCTACGCCATGATCATCGCCGCCGGGGTTTACGAGGCTTCCAGCATCCGCGTCGCCGAAGCGGCCAAGGTCATCGAGAACACTCAGCGGGACATCAACATTGCGCTGATGAACGAGCTCTCCATTATCTTCAACAGGATGGGCATCCGCACCCGGGATGTCCTTGAGGCGGCCGGCACCAAATGGAACTTCCTCAAGTTCGTTCCCGGCCTGGTGGGCGGCCACTGCATCGGCGTCGATCCCTATTACCTGACCTACAAGGCCGAGGAGATCGGCTACCATCCCGACGTGATCCTGGCGGGCCGGCGCATCAACGACGGCATGGGCAAGTACGTGGCCGAGATGACCGTCAAGAAGCTGATCCAGGCGGACAAGCAGGTCAAGGGGGCGAAGCTGTTGATCCTCGGGTTGACCTTCAAGGAGAACTGCCCCGACATCCGCAACAGCAAGGTGGTGGATATCATCCAGGAACTGAAGGAATACGAGGTGGAGACCTTCGTTCACGATCCCCTGGCCGATCCCGAACTGACCCGGGAGGAGTACGATCTCGATCTGGTTTCCCTGGAAGATGTGCCGAAGATGGACGGGGTCATCTGGGCCGTCGCCCACGCCGCCTACGCCGACATGACCGTGGCGCGGCTGAAAGGTTTCTGCGCCAACGGCGTTGCGCCGGGGGTGATTGTCGATGTCAAGTCGTCCCTGTCCCCGGAGGAAGTGGAAAAGGCAGGGATGCTCTATTTCTCCCTGTAGCTGGGTTCGGAACAACCAGGATCACTTTCTGTGGCCAGGAATCCAGGGATGATGGGTGGCAGGCGCTCCCAGGAAATGCCTGAAAAGGCTGAAAATGGTTCCTCAAGAGGATAGGAAAGTAATTGGCAAACGCGGTCATTAGCGACATTGAGCAGGGTTTGAAGGAACTGGCGGGCAAGGATCAGTTGCGGAGTCTAACGACGCTGCCCGCCTGTGGCGGGAAGTTCCTCGTTGACGGCAAAAATTTTCTCAACTTCTCTTCCAATGATTATCTCGACCTGGCCGGCGACCCGCGGATCAAGGCCTCTGCCATGGCCGCCATCGGTGATTGGGGGTGCGGCAGCGCCGGTTCCCGCCTGATGTGCGGCCATCTGAAATTGCACGAAGCTCTGGAACAGCGGCTGGCCGATCTCCTCGGCTACGAAAGCGCTCTGGTCTTCGGCAGTGGATTTCTGACCAATCTCGGCGTGATCTCCACCCTTGCCGGACCCGGCGATCTGGTGCTGTTCGACCGTCTTGACCACGCCAGCCTCATCGACGGCATCCGCCTGAGCGGCGCCAGGTGGAAGCGCTTCCGCCACAATGACACCGCGGAATTAAGGACTCTGCTTGAGGAATACGGGCAAGGGGCGGGGCGTTGTTTCATCGTCGTCGATTCCATTTTCAGCATGGACGGCGACATCGCTCCACTGGCAGAGAATCATCGCCTGGCCGAAATTTTCGGCGCCTTCCTCATAGTCGACGAGGCCCACGCCGTCGGCGTCTTCGGCCCCCATGGCGGCGGTATCTGCCGCCATCTCGGTATCCGCCCCGATCTGATCACCGGCACCCTCAGCAAATCTCTGGGTGGTTATGGCGGCTTCGCGGCCTGCTCGAGCCGCATCCGGGAGTGGCTGGTCAACAAGGCCCGTCCTTTTATCTTCTCCACCGCTTTGCCCCCCGCCTCGGCGGCGGCGGCGCAGAAGGCGGTGGAGATCCTCTTCGCCGAACCGGATCTGGGCCGGCGCCTGCAGGACAACGCCCGTTTTTTTCACCATCTGTTGGGAAAAGAAGGCTTGAAGCTGCTCCCCTTTGAAAGCCAGATCGTTCCCATCCTGATCGGGGAGAATGACAAGGCAGTGCGCCTGGCGGAAGCGCTGTGGCACGAAGGCCTCTACGTCAAGGCGATCCGCCCGCCGACGGTTCCCCCCGGCACGGCGCGGCTGCGTCTCTCCGTCACCCTCGCCCACGACCGCGACGAACTCGCCGGGGCGGCGGAAAAGATCGCTGTCGCCGCCCGCCGCCTGGGGGTGGTGTGAAACCGCTCATCTTCCTGTCCGGTTGGGGGACGACCGAGAAGGTGTGGCGCCGGGTGCGGGAAGGAATCGACCCCGGCCGTGTCTGTTCTTTTTTCTCCTGGCGGGATTGCCTGCCCGGAATGGATTCCCTTCAGCGGAAGCTTGCCGAGTCTTCCGAGCCCGCAGTGCTGGTCGGTTGGTCCCTGGGGGGACTTGTGGCTCTGCGGGCGGCATCGGTCTTTCCCGCAGGGATTTCCGGCCTGGTTCTGGTGGGCGCCACCTCCCGGATGACGGCCCAGGGTGATTATCCGGGAGTCGCCGAAAAGTTGCTGCGGGGGATGATTCTGAAGCTGCGGCGCGACCGCCGGGCGGTGCTCCGGGATTTTGCCGCCCAGGCCTTTTCCCCTGGCAATGAGTTCCCCTTGGCGGAAGAATTTCTCACCGAGATGGGGAGCTTCGATACGGCGGATCTGATTCGTGGACTGGAGTTTCTGTCTGTTACCGATGCGCGTGGGCTCCTGGAGGAGATCTTGCTGCCGGTCCGCATCCTTCATGGATACTGTGACCACATCATCTCTGCCGAACAGGGCCGTTATCTCAACCGTTATCTCAGCAACAGTACCCTGAAACTGGTTGACGGCGGAGGACATGCCCTGCCTTATACCCATCCGCAAAAAATAATTGAAGAAATTGAGATGTTGGAAAATGCCCGAGGAGAGGATTAAAGCTCATGTCCGCGGCCGCTTCTCGGCGGCCGTCGCCGACTATGAACATTGGGCCGTGGTTCAGCGCCAGGCCGCGCGGCATCTGCTGACCCTCCTGCCGGAGCGGAGTTTTGAGAGGGTGCTGGATATCGGCTGCGGCACCGGTTTTCTGGTCGAGGGGCTGCTCGAGGCTGGCGGGGCGAGAAACATCACCGGCATCGATTTCGCTCCCCGGATGGTGGAGCATTGCCGCCGACAGTGGCCGGAGCAGCTCTTCTTTTGTGCCGATGCCGAGGCATTCGAGCCCTGCTCCTTGTACGACCTGATTCTCTCCAGCTTCACCTTCCAGTGGCTGGAACGGATTCCCGCGGCGGTGGGAAAGTACTATTCCTTCCTTGAGGAAAAAGGGGTTTTCGCCTTGGCGCTTCCTGTCTCCGGTTCGTTGCGCGAATTGCAATCGGCCGCCCTGGTCGCCAACGGCAAGCCCCTCCATCTGCTCGAATTTCCCGACCCGGAAGTTCTGGACACTGCCTTCAGGTCCTTCAGAGGCTGTCATTTCCGCCATGAGATTCAAGAATTGACCGCCTGGTTCGAAACCCCTCTGGAGGGGATCCGCTCCCTGAAGGGAATCGGCGCATCCTACGGTGGAGGGGAGGTTTATAAGGTGGGGGAGATGCGCCGCCTGCTGCAGGAATACGAAAAAACCTTCGGCGTTCCCGGGCGAGGATGCCCGGTGAGCTACCGGGTCTGGTTCGGGGTGGCGGAAAAAACGGGGACAGGCGACCGGTGATCGGCGGCATGGCCTTTTTCAGATTTTGCTTTTTTTAAAATGGATACACTCTCCCAATCACCAATCACCAATCACCAATCACCAATCACCAATCACCAGGTTACGGTTCGGGGCAGCCGCTGCAGGCGGCGCAATTGCCGTCGCAGACGTCGTCACCGCGGGGAATGATGAGGAAGTCCTTCTTTTGCGGATCGAGGCTGATGACCAGATTGCTGGTGAAGTAGCTGACATCCTCGGCGACGAAGAAGGGGATGCCATCGGTCTCTACAGGCAAATCCACTTCTTCCTTTTCTGTCCAGGTCAGCTTCAGGTCCGGCATACCGATTCCCTTCTCCTGAAAATGAATGCGGGGGAACTTGCCGGGACTGTTTTTCTGCATTTCCTCGAGGCGGTTTTTGGCTTCTGGCGAAAGAATGATCATGGGCGTCTGCTCCTTTTTTGGCGAATGGCTTTCTTCACTCTCATCATAGCCGCTTCCTGAAATCCGGCGCAATAGCCGCCTTTCGCAACCTTTCCGCCGCCGCTTCGCCGGTGCGAATCCTCCCGCGCCGATTCCCTTGGTTTCCCCTTTACTTGACCTGCCGGTTTCTTTCAACATATAATTGCACATATATGTTAGGAGGGACAGCGTGGGACAAGTAACTATTTATCTCGATCCGGATACCGAAAGAAAGATGCATGAAGCCGCGAAACGAAGCGGTCTTTCCCAGAGCAAATGGATCGCCACTCTGATCCGGGAGAAAACGGCCACCACTTGGCCTTCTTCCATCGCGGAACTGGTGGGAGCGTGGCAGGAGTCATCGGTTGCCGATGGAAAGAGCGAAGGGTCCGGTGAAGGCGGTTGCGGCGAGACAATTTGATGTACCTCCTGGATACCCATACCCTGAACTGTTTTTTCACCGGTCACGGGCGCGTCGCCGAAAAGGTGCTGACAACCCCGCCTCGCGAAATCGTCCTTTCCTCAATCACCCTTTTGGAACTGGAGTTCGAAATAGAAAAGTTCCCGGAGCCGGAGAAACGACGCCGGGAACTGTATCGTCTGGTCGACGTGGTGACGGTTCTTCCTTTCGGCAAGAGGGAAGCGGTCGCGGCCGCCCGCATCCGCATGCAACTGGGGAGGGAAGGGCGGTCCATCCATCCGTTGGAGGTTCTGATCGCCGGGACGGCGCTGGCCCACAACGCCGTTCTGGTGACCCGTCATATGGAAAATTACCGGCGGATCGCCGGGATCGAAATCGAGGATTGGTATTGAGTTTTATCGATTTTTTGGTCCGTTTACCAATGCATCCCTGAAAAATACTTTTGGGGTGAAACAAAAAGAGGGATACTCAAGAACGTTTTACGGAGGGATGCTTCCAATCCCAAAATCAACGCAACATTAAAAACTCGAGGAGGGGCGGTTTGAGTAACGAAGGCAGTGTCGGCGAGAGCGTGAAGGTTCTGAACATCGGTCATTTTGAAAAAAAGAAGAAAATCATCAAGAAGGTCACCGAAGAGAATATCAGGTTCATCAGGCTCAACTTCACCGATATCTTCGGTTTCGGCAAGAATGTGGAGATAACGCCGGACGAGCTCGAAAAGGCTCTGGACGGGGAGATGATGTTCGATGGTTCCTCCGTTGACGGATTCGGCCGGGTCGAAGAATCGGACATGTATCTCGTCCCCGACCTGGATACCTTTCAGGCCGTGCCCCTGAGACCTAATGAAATGGGTGTCGGGCAGGTTTTCTGCGATGTGTACGACAAAGACAGAAAGCCGTTTGAAGGGTGCCCCAGGAACATCCTTAAAAGGGTGCTGAAGGAAGCGAAAGCGATGGGCTACGAGATGAATGTCGGCCCTGAGGGGGAATTCTTCCTTTTCAATCTGGACGAGAAGGGAAATCCACTTTTCGAAATCCATGACCATGGCGGATATTTCGACAACTCCCCCTTCGACCGGGGAATTGACGCCAAAAGGGCCATGATCATGAAGATGAAGGAGGTCGGCTTCTCCATCGAGGCCTCCCATCACGAGGTGGCGCCGGGTCAGCACGAGATCGATTTCAGGTATGACGAGGCCCTCCGCACGGCCGACAAGTGGATGATATTCAAACAGATTGTCAAAAACACCGCCCACGAGTATGGACTTTATGCCTCCTTCCTGCCCAAGCCCTATACGACGGAGAGCGGTAACGCCATGCACTGCAATCAGTCCCTGAAAAAAGACGGGGAAAACGTCTTTTACGACCAGCAGACCAAAACCGGATTGAGCCAAACGGCGGAATACTATGTCGGCGGGCTGATCAAACATGCCAAGGAAATCGCCGCCGTCTCCAACCCGACCATCAATTCCTACAAAAGACTGGTGCCCAATTTCGAAGCGCCGACCAACATTGCCTGGTCGTTCTGCAACCGGTCCTCCTTCATTCGCATACCCAACGCGCGGGGAAAAAGCACCCGGGTGGAGTTGCGAACCCCCGATCCCACGGCGAACCCCTACCTGGTTTTTGCCGTCATGCTCAAAGCCGGTCTGGAAGGCATCAAGAACAAGATTCTACCCCCTAAAAGTGTTGACAGAAACAATTATGATCTCTCGGACAAGGAGAAGGGAGAATTCGCCATCGAGCAGTATCCCAGCAACCTGTACGAGGCCCTCAAGCATATGCGGAAGAGCGAGTTGCTGAGGGAGACCCTCGGCGATCACGCCTTCAATGTATTCTTAAAGACAAAGTTGGCGGAATGGATGGAATACGACAAGAGAGTTCACACCTGGGAGATCGATAAATATTTGAAGAAATATTGAATTTTCAGAGTCCTGCCAAAACCCCGAAACCCTTTTACGTTTTATCCAACAGTGCGCGCATGAACTTGTTTGCAGATGAGTATTTAAAAAGGGTCGGGCTTTAAAAGTTGAAAGTTCTGCCTGAGCCAATCGGCAATTTTTTCAATTTTTCAAGCCTGACCCCGAAAGTTTTGCGAAAGTTTTGCTCCGGTTTCAAGCGGAAGGGTAGTCCAGTTGGCTCTGGAACGGGTATTTGGATTCTACCGTCATATTAAAGATGTTTTTTTAAGAACCGATACAAAATCAATAGAAGAAAAGCCCCACCTGTTGCCAGCAAAAGACTACCCAAATTGAATCCGGTAACGGTTCCCAACCCTAAAAAGGACCCGATAAATCCACCCACGAAAGCACCCGCTATGCCAATCAAAATCGTCATGGCAATGCCACTGTGATCTTGTCCCGGCATGAGAAATTTGGCAAGGGCACCCACAATCAACCCCATTAGAATCCAAGACAGAATTCCCATTTTTAGCCTCCCCTGTTTTTACTTCCGGCAGATCGATGATCATTGCTGACTTTATCGTCCCGCTGGGGCCTGTCAAGTAAAATTGGAGATAATTGGGGTCGGACCACGACAACTTATTGAAAATACATTGAAATTAATAAAAAAAGGCCTTTAAAAAATGGCTATAGTCTGTTTTTTGGGTAGAAAATCGTATCTTTAGGATTTCCTCCGTTTTATGCCGTTTGTTGAACGATTTGTCCTGGTTCGGCCTTTGAAAAAGCATCTTTTATTATGTAATTCTTAGTTTTCCCTTAAATCCTTTCTTAAAAAATCTCTCCGTTAAAAAACTTAATTGACTTTTAAATAAAAAAATTTAATTATATCTTTCAGGAGGCAACCATGGGGTTTTTTTACCTGGGCTTGTTCCTGATCTACATCGCCTGGACGATTAGGTTGATCGTTCCAGCGCGGAGATTCGTCAAAAAACAAGTAGCTGTCTAGACTGTTTTTGTCGTTGGTAGCGAGATAACGGCCGAGTGGCTGGAGGAACACAGCATGAGCTTAATACTGATGATTTTTTATTGGCTTGTCATGCCGATTTCACTTGTTGTTTCAGCCTGTTGGCTGTTTCGCCACACCAGCGGTCCATTTGGAAAAAGTTTTGTGATAGTGGCGGCCATCGGGCTTTTGAGTTGGTTTTTCTGGGAAGCTGCCGGGAAGAAGATGTACTGGGATGCCAAAGTGCGGGAGTTGTGCGCCAAGGATGGTGGCATCCGGGTATATGAGACGGTGGAACTGCCGGCGGAGAGTTTTGATCAGTGGGGGAATGTGGGCGTATCAGAAAAGCGATATGCGGAACAAACAGATGAATTTTATTACGAAACGATTACTTCGGTTTTAAAGAGTGATGAGCCGCAAGTAATTAAGACCACCACGAAAATGATCAGACGTAAGGATGGAAAAGTATTGGGGGAATTGATTCGATTCGGACGGGGAGGGGGCGACCTGCCAGGTCCATGGTATCCATCTACTTACTCCTGTCCACCTATAAAGCAAAATCAACCGGGGCTTGAAAAATCTGTTTTTAGAAAAGGAGATAACCGATGAGAACTATTGAAAAATTTTTCAAATTTTCGGAATTATCCCTTGCCGTATACTCAGACTTTTATAATGGAATGGAAAAGAACGACTACGAAGTTGCCTTAAAAAATGATGGCAAAGGCATGTCCTCCACTCAAGCCTCTTCTTTTGCCTCCCGGTACACCGTCGTTGACCAATACACTCACCGCGAAACCAATGAATATGTCGATGAATTCGGCGAGACCCAGGTGATTGAAAGCAGCAATGGCCTGTCGGTTACGGTTTTTGAAGAGATTGAAACCGGAAAACGCTATCTGGCGATAAGAGGAACCACGCCAATCGATCCGGCTGATATTGCGGCGGACGGCGGAATTCTCTTCCATGGTCTTCCGGATCATTCAACCCAATATCAAGATTTGAAAAGACAAGTGGATTTATGGCAGCAAACCGGGGTACTTCCCTCTTCTTTTACCGTCACCGGGCATTCCTTGGGCGGATGGCTTGCAGGTGGTCTCTCGTTTGATTTCGCTGAAAGCGTCGACCATGCCTACCTGTTTAACGCTCCCGGCGTGTTCGGGGTGGGTGGAGAATTGGTCGATCTATTCAATCAGGTATTTGGCACCTCATTTCTTGCCATCGATTTGGATCAAATTTCCAATGTTCGTGCGAAGGCTGGTATTTCGTTTATCTCAGGATTGGGTGAAACTCTGGCGCCAGTTTTGGGAATTGAAATTGAAGACCAAAGCCTCTCCTTGGCTGGCAACCACTCTATCGTCACCCTCACCGACGCCCTCGCCGTCTACAACCTGTTTGCCACAGTGGCGCCTGGTCTGGATAACGAAGCCGGCCTCGGCATCATCAGCGGGATTCTTCAATCCTGCTCTTCCGATAATGGGAAAAGCATTGAATCTGCGGTATCGGCTCTGGGCAGGTTGCTGGTCGCGGGTTTCATGCCGCATATCGGCAACGAATACGACCGCAACCGTGATGCCCTTTACACCGATATTCAGGCCATCACCGCGGCCCTTTCCGGCCCATCAGACCTGTCCATCGAAGTACTCGGAACCACCGATTCTAACGGCACTTTCACGGCACTTTCCCCTTATGCCATCGAAACCTTGGCGCGCAGTGACATCGCCTACCGCTACGCCCTGGTCAATTTAAATCCCTTTGCCGTCCTGGAAGCGGATTACACGGCTTTTAACCAAAACGGAGAGTTGGATATTTTCAATTCAGCTACAGGGCAAGGAAGCTTGAACGACATATATCTGGCCGACCGGGCTGAAATGCTCGCCAATCTGATCTATGGAAATATTCATGACACATCTGATACCGGAACGGATGTTCGGTATGTCGACTTGGAAAAGGGTGTTTCCTTGAACGAAACCATCCTTTCAGACCCTTCGAAAACCATTGCTTTCGGCGGCTCCAGTAATGATGTTTTAGAAGGGACGGAGACGTTACTGTCTGGTGACCTTTTCAATGACCATCTCTACGGTATGGATGGGAACGACGTATTGAATGGAAAAGGTGGCAATGACTATTTTGAAGGTGGCAAGGGAAACGATTTTTACCTGTTCGATCTTCACCATGGCCAGGATACCATTGTCGAAAAACGAGAGGACGACGGTTTTGTCCATGGCGTCATTTGCTATCAAGATGATCTCCAAACTCTTATTGCCACGGGCAACTTTCAACAAATTGAAGGCGAGATCGAAGCATACTGTTCAGTGGACGGCCGCCTGACCCTGGTCGAAGGCAACACTTGGGTTCTTTATACTCCCACGGGGTCTGTTGATCTGGGGGATTCTTTCATCAGCGGTGATTTTGGAATCCATCTGGTTGAAACGTCCTCCCCGGCAGAGGAGCCAATTCCTGAGCCTACTAATGAAATTTACGGTGATCCGGTGATTCACAGCGAGACCGTGACTCCCGGTAATGTGGCTTCAAACTGGGCGGTGGTCAGGGCATACAACCACGAATATAACGACGAAGATGTTCTGGTTCGTTACGATGTCGATTACTACCTTATTGACGAGACATTTCATAACCCTACCGAGGGGGGTGGGGAAGAGCGGAATGATACCCTGAACGACACACCGGAAAACGACCACTTCATGAGCGGTGCCGGGGATGACATGATCGTCTTGAACCAAGGAGGAAACGATCATATTGAAACCGGCGACGGAGACGATCTGGTCCAGCTCCAAAATACCGGCGCCACCTTGATCGAAATGGGGGCCGGCGATGACAAGGTGATGGCCGGGTGGGGAGCAATCACGGGCAACCTGGTTCTTCGGGGCGGCGATGGACGGGATTATCTGGAATCCGGTTCGGGCAATAATATCATTGAAGGGGGTGAAGATGGCGACATCCTCATCGGTTCAAGCGGGAACGACATTCTGTTTGGCACGGAACAGGGTGAGGCTGCCGGTTTTATTCGGGCGGGGGTCACCCAGCAGGGCAATGGCCAGCAGGGCGACTGGATTGATGCAGGGGATGGCGACGATCGGATCTTCACCGGAGAAGGCAATGATCTGGTCACTGCCGGGGCTGGTAATGACCTCATTGTTACCGGTGGCGGCAATGACTGGATCTGGGGCGATTGGGACACCGTCAATTTTGGTGACAGTTGGAAAGACTGGCAGGTTATCGAGACCTTGAATGAAACTGCTGACGGCATAACTTCGCACATCTATAACGTATTGAATATCTTTAGCGAGAACGATGCCGGCAGCGGTGACGACACCATTTACGCGGGTGCGGGTGACGATGTGGTTTTTGGCCAAAAAGGCAATGATACCATCTATCTCGAAACCGGGAACGATAAGGCCTGGGGCGAGGTCGGCGTCGACATAATCCTGGGTGGTGCCGGTAACGACCTGATCTCCGGAGACAATGCGGTTGCCCTGTTGTCGGAAGATCGGCATGGCGATGATTACCTTGACGGGGGAGAAGGGAACGACATCCTTCATGGTAACGGTGGCTCGGATATCCTTTATGGCGGAGCAGACGATGACGTTTTAATCGGGGATGACAGTGACCAGCAAACTGCTGGTGATGATTATCTGAACGGCGAAGCCGGCAACGATATTTTGTACGGTGGGGGAGGTAAAGATACTCTGCTTGGAGGAGATGGAGACGACGAACTTTACGGTGAGAATAGTGGAACGCCGGTGGATCAGCAACAAGACGATTTCCTCGACGGTGGAACAGGAAACGACATGTTGGTCGGGTGCGGCGGCAGGGACACCCTAATAGGCGGCGACGGCAATGACCAGTTGTTCGGAGATGCCGGCAATCTCCCCGAAAACGTGCATGGCGATGATTTTCTGGATGGCGGCAGAGGAGATGACCTATTAGTCGGTGACGGTGGTTCGGATATTTTGCTGGGGGGAGAGGGCGCCGATATCATGGATGGCGATGGGGCTGGCTTGGACGCCGACCTTCATGGCGACGATTATCTGGACGGCGGGGCTGGCGACGACACACTGATTGGCAATGGCGGAGCCGATATTTTGCTGGGCGGAGAGGGAAATGACCAGTTGTGTGGGGAAGCCGGCGACACCCCCGAGTCGGCCCATGGGGACGACTACCTGGACGGGGGGGACGGCGCCGATACGCTTTTCGGAGTAGGCGGCAATGACATCCTGTTGGGCGGCGATGGTGAGGATTATCTGGATGGCGGGCAGGGAAACGACCTGCTGAACGGTGGGCAAGACAACGACCAACTTTATGGACAGGACGGGAACGATGAATTAAATGGCGGTGAGGGCGATGACATTTTGTATGGCGGTGCCGGTGACGACATCCTTCGGGGGGGCGCCGGCAACGATCTGCTGATACCGGGAATCGGCAACGACACCCTGGATGGCGGGCTTGGCGACGATATCTATTATTTTTCGCGGGGAGACGGCACAACCCATCTGCGGGACAGCGGCGGATTCAACTGGCTGGTTTTTGAAAACGGTATCAACCTCGGCGAGATTCGACTGGCCCTGGGATCGTTGATGATCGGCACTGGAGTGGCCGGCGACGAACTGCATCTGGACGGGGTTGACTACGACAACTTGGTGGACACTTCCCCCATCGACATAATCCAGTTTTCAGACGGCCAGGTTCTGACCATGGAACAATTAGTGACCGCCGTTGGCCTCGAAATCAGGGGCACGGAAAATGCGGATGACCTGACCGGCACCTCAGGACGCGACATTATTAATGCCCTTGCCGGCGACGACGATGTTGACGCTCGTGGCGGGGACGATCTCATCGATGGCGGCGATGGCAACGATATTCTTAACGGCGGGGATGGCAGCGATACTCTTTACGGCGACGCCGGCCACGATCAGCTGTTCGGAGGAGAAGAAGCCGATTTCGTCGAAGGTGGCGATGGCAATGACCTGCTGAATGGGGGTGAAGGCGAAGATTTCTTGAGCGGCGGTTTGGGAGACGACACTTATTGGGTCGATCAGAGCGGAGACGAGGTCACGGAACTGGCCGATGAAGGGATGGATACGGTGGTTGCAGGTTTGGATTATACTCTCGGTGATCATGTCGAAAATCTTCAATTGGCTGAAAATGCTTCCGCCTTGAATGGTTCCGGTAACTTGCTAAACAACTGCATCGTTGGCAACAGCCTGGACAACCATTTGAAGGGGTTGGGCGGCGCCGATACGCTGATTGGCGGTGGGGGCAATGACATTCTTGATGGCGGCACCGGTGACGACACCCTCACCGGTGGCAGCGGAAATGATACCCTCAGTGGCGAAGCAGGGAATGACCTTTTGGATGGGGGCTCCGGCGAAGATGTTATGCGCGGAGGTGAAGGCAATGACCAATACATGGTCGATTCTGCTAATGACCAGATCGTAGAAGACTTTGACCATGGGTATGACCGGGTTGAAAGCTCTGTATCATTCCAGCTGCCCGTCAATGTAGAGGGTCTGGCATTGACAAATTATGCTCGAGAGGGAATCGGCAATGAACTGGATAATGGGATTTTTGGCAACGATAATTCCAATCACCTTGAAGGTCTGGCCGGCAACGACGAAATGGATGGGGGCTCGGGCAACGACACTCTTTTGGGCGGCGAAGGTGAAGATCATCTTTTCGGAGGTGCGGGGGATGATTTGTTGGACGGTGGTGCCGGAATCGACACGCTGGAAGGAGGCAGCGGAAACGATGTTTATTACGTCGATGGTTACCCTGAGGTGACAATCATTCCCGGCGAAGGAAACGACGAAAGCGGGCAAGAAGAAGGGGATGACAACTCCTGTGGCCATGGGGGTTGTCATGATAACCACGATGATGACGAACATGGTCATTGGCAGGATGACGACGACCACGAACACTGGAACCGTCGTGATTTTGAAAATAAATTGGGCCAGTGGAGGCGTCGCGATGAAGACGGTGATGACGACCGAGAGAATGCTGTTTTTTACAACGGCAATCGCGGCAAAAGTAATTTAATCGACAATTACGGTCAGAGTCGCCGACAAAAAGGCGGGGAAGAATCCGGTGTTTCTAAACCTCTACAACCCAACTCCCAAGATCAGGTTGTCACAACCTATATAACGGATACGGTGATTGAAGAGGTGGACAGTGGTTACGATTTGGTTTTCAGCTCTGCAACCTATACCTTGTCCGGGCATATTGAAGAATTGCATTTGATCGGCACGGATAATTTATCAGGCACCGGGAACGATCTTGACAATGTGATTATCGGGAACAGCGGCGACAATCATCTCGACGGCGGCGCGGGCAACGACTTTCTGGAGGGCGGTTCCGGCGACGACACCTATCTATTCGGCAGCGGCAGCGGCCAGGATATCATTTTTAATTACGATGCCGACTCCGAACAAAACGACACCATCCTGTTCGATTCGGATTTGGGCGCTTTAGACATCGGTCTGTGCCGCAGCGGCACAGACCTGTTGTTGGGCATCGCCGGCAGCGACGAAACCCTGAGGGTTTCCAACTGGTTCCAGGAGGAAGCTTATCGAGTAAAAAACGTTCGGCTGGCCGACGGCGGTTATCTGACCGACGCCGATATCAATCTTCTGGTTCAGCAGATGTCCGTCTACGCCGCTGACCATGGCCTCTCTCTAGACAGCCTCGACGAAGTATCCAACAACCAGGAACTGATGACCATGGTGGCCAACGCTTGGCATCAGGCCTGACAGATTTCGGGTAAAGGGCGGAGGATCATCGGTTTTTCGCCTTTTTTGCTGTTCTTTTCTGGAAATGGGTTGTCATGTTGCGGGTTGAGCCTTGGAGAGTCGATGGACGTTTCTCCTTTTTCATCCTCCTGACCTGGCTGGTCTTCTCTTCCGTCCCGGCAACTGCCGGGACGGTTTCTCTGGATGCTTCGCTGGCGAAGGCGCTGGCCCATTCCTGGGATATCCGCATCGCCCGCAAAAGGATCGACATCAGCCGCTACGCCCTCTGGGAGATGCGATCCCTCTACTTCCCCACCCTCACGGCCCGTTTCGACAATCAGTACGTCGAGGATCTCACCTCCAACGGCAACAACGTCGTGACCATCGGCGACCAGACGGTTCCCATCGACGGCTCCACCTACCAGCATGGTTTCGGGGTCGGCCTGAGTTTTCTTCTGTTCGACTTTGGCGTCCGGGAAATTAAGGTGGGCACCGCCAAAAAGGATGCCCGAATCGCCGATTTCAAATTCGATCAGGCGCTGGTGGACACCAAAGTTAAAGTGCTCGAGGCCTTCGGCCGCTGCCTGGAGATGTCACGTCGCTGGAAGACGATGCAGGCCATTGTGGATCATCGCCGGGAGCTTTTCGAACTGACCGGCAGGCTGCGCGTTTCCGGTGCGGTCGGCCAGGTGGATGTCCATGACGCCGCCCTGGTTCTGGCCGAGGCGGTGACCGAGCAGAAGATGGCGCGACGCCGTTTGGAAGAGGCGCTCCTGACGTTGAGTTTTTTTACCGGCGAGGACTACAACGCTGAAACGGCCGATTTCGCACCGTTGCCGGACCTTTCCGAACCCGAGGCGCCGCCTCGCCCCGAACGGCTGGGGGAGATCCGCGCCCTGAATGAGGAAATCAGCAAAAAACTGGAGGAGAAGAGAATCCTGCAAGGCTCCATGCTCCCCGCCATCCACGTTGCGGGAAGCTACCGCGCTCTCGGCTCGGACGAAGATAGCTTCTCCAACTCCCTGGAGAATCTGGAATCAAGGGATTTCTCGGTAGCCCTGATGGCCCGCTGGGAGATCTTCAGCGGCTTTCGTGATGTGGCCCGCATCCTGAAGCTGACGGCGGAGACTGAGCGGTTGAAACTGGAGAAGAAGCGGCGCCTCAGCGACCGGTGGCGGGAGATGCAAAGCGCCTATCGAAACTACCTTTTATCGCAAAGCAATGAGACCGCGATCAGGGCTCGGGAAAGTGTTCTCGGCCGGCGGACGGAATCCGATCAGCGGCTGGCCGACCAACGGATCACCGACCGGATGACACTATTGACTCGAGAGATCGAGGTTATGGAACAGCAGCTTGCGGTTGCCATGGAACGGATGGAAGGCCGCCTGGCGGGACTGCGCCTCAAGTTTTGGCGGAAGGGGGAATCCTGATGACGGCGGGCCTGATCGCTCTGGAGGTGGCGGCGCGCCTCAACCGAATCGATGTGGATATCCGGGCTCTGACCCGGGAGTACGGCATCCATCGGGAGGTGACGCCGGAAGAACTACTGCGCATCGCCCAGCGGCTCGGCTTCAAGGCCAAGCTGAAAAAACTGCCCCTGAAAAAGCTGCTTGACGGTTATCCGTTGCCGGCCATCGCCGTCCACCCGGAGGGTTTTTCCGTGGTGCTGAAGGCCGAACACGATGGCAGCAAGGTGCTGATCTTCCGCCCCGAGGAAAAGAAGGCGGTCGAGGCCTCCGGCGCCGATTTCGAGGCCACCGTCAACCGCTATCTGGTGCTGCGCCACAAAAAGATCACCTCTCAGACGGTGTTCGGGTTCCGCTGGTTTCTGGAGGAGATCGTCAAATTCCGGCGCATCGTCGGCGAGGTGCTGCTCGGCTCCTTCGTGGTCCAGCTGTTCGGGTTGGTGACGCCGCTCTTCACCCAGGTGATCCTGGACAAGGTCATCGTCCATCGCACCCTCACCACCCTCGACGTCCTGGCGGTGGCCTTTCTGGCGGTCATGGTCTTCGAACTGCTGCTCAACATCGCCCGCAACTACATCTTCATCCACACCGCCAACAAGCTCGACGCCAAACTGGGGGCCAAGCTGTTCCATCATCTGCTCGGTCTCCCCTTCCTCTATTTCGAGGCCCGCCAGGTCGGTAACATCGCGGCCCGGGTTAGGGAACTCGACACCATCCGGGAATTCATCACCAGCAAGGCGGTCGGCGTCATCATCGATCTCTTTTTTTCCCTGGTGTTCGTGGGGGTGATGCTTCTTTACAGCGTCAGACTGACCCTGATCGTGATCGGTTTCGTGGCCGTCATCGCCGCCCTCTATCTGGTCATCACCCCGGAGCTGAGGCGGCGCCTGGAGCAGAAATTCCAGATGGCGGCCGCTTCCCACTCCTATCTGGTAGAATCGGTGACCGGCGTCCAGACGGTGAAATCCCTGGCCATCGAGGGGTCGATGCAGAAACGCTGGGAAGACCATCTGGGCCGCTATGTCCGCTCCAGCTTCCATCTCGCCAACATGGGGAACATCTCCCGCGCCCTGTCGGGGACGGTGCAGCGGCTGATGACCATTTCCATCCTCTACTTCGGGGTGCGCTCGGTGCTTCAGAACGACCTGACCATCGGCCAGCTGATCGCCTTCCAGATGTTCGCCGGACAGTTTTCCGGGCCGGTACTGCGCCTCGTCAACCTCTGGAGCGAATTTCAGCAGGCGCTGCTGTCGGTGGACCGGCTGGGGGATATCCTCTGCCACCCCTTGGAGTCGCCCACCGACAAAGCCATCACCCTCCCCCATTTGAAAGGGCAGCTCAAACTCGACCAGGTTTCATTCCAGTACGCCCCCGCGGCGCCCAAGGCCCTGGACGGAATCACCTTCGAGGTCGAGCCGGGAACCAGCATCGGCATCGTGGGGCGCAGCGGCAGCGGCAAGAGTACCCTCGCCAAACTGCTGCAGCGACTTTACCTGCCTACCGAAGGGAGCATTCATATCGACGGCATCGACGCCCGCCACCTCAACCCCTACTGGCTGCGCTTCAATATCGGCGTGGTGTTGCAGGAAAACTTCCTGTTCAGCGGCACCATCCGCGACAACATCACGCTGCCGAAGCCGGACGCCTCCATGGAGCTGATCCTCCAGGCCGCCACCCTGTCTGGGGCGCACGAATTCATCACTCAACTGCCGGAGGGATATGATACCCCGGTCAGCGAGCGCGGCAGTTCTCTTTCGGGAGGGCAGCGGCAGCGTATTGCCATCGCCCGGGCGCTGATCACCAATCCGCGGCTGCTGATTTTTGACGAAGCGACCTCGGCTCTCGACTACGAATCGGAAAAGATCATCCGCGACAACATGCAGGCTATCAAAAAGGGGCGCACCATTGTCGTCATCGCCCACCGGCTTTCTACCATCCGCGGCTGCGACCGGATTCTGGTCATGGAGCAGGGGCGCATTGTCGAGGATGGCAGCCATGAACAGCTGCTGAAACCAGGCGGCTATTACAGCCATCTTTTCAGCCTCCAGAGTTGACCATGCTCTTCGGAAATCCCAAAGATCAGCACGAATTCCAGCCGCTGCTGGTGGAGATCGAGGAAGAACCGCTCAATCCCCTGGGGCGGACCGTGTTCTGGATCATCATCGTCGCCATCCTCTTTTTCAGTCTGTGGATGGTCTTTGGCCGGATCGACGTGGTTGTCACGGCACGCGGCAAAGTCATTCCCAGCGGCGAGATCAAGACCGTCCAGCCTCTGAACACCGGTGTCGTGCGCAATATTCTGGTCCGACCGGGGGATATGGTGGAGCAAGGGGCAGTGCTGATGGAAATCGATCCATCGGACATCGACCCGGAACTGGAGTCGCTGAAAAAGGACCTCAACCAGGTGAAACTGGAATTGATGCGGCTCGAAGCTCTTCTGAACGACACACCCTTCGATCCTCCGGTTGCGCGGTTTGATCCCGGGCTGCTGCGGGTCCAACTTGACATTTATCAATCCGCCCGGGAAAAACTTTCCCAGCAGGTCACCGTCAAGGAGAAAGAGCTTCGGCAGCTTCAGGAGCGGCTGGCCGCCCAGCGCCAGGTTCATCAACAGGCGGCATTCCGCTGCCGCCAGGCCGACGAGCGGTTCGGGCGCCTTCAAAAGGTGCAGGACATCCTCAGCCGCGACGTCTTCGAAGAGGGGGAACGGGAGATGAAGGTCTCGGAGAGCGAATGGAAGACCTCGGCCCACGGCATCGCCGAACTGGAAACGAACATCCAGAAGGTCAACAAGGAGATCGACCTGATCCGCGAGGAAGAGCGCAGCGGGCTGCTGGCCGAGCTGGCAGAAAAACAGCAACGCGCGGCTTACCTTGCCGGCAAAATTCAGCGATCGGAATTCCTCAGCGGCCGCCAGCTGATTACCTCTCCTGTCAAGGGGCATGTGGCGCAGCTGCTGTTCCACACCATCGGCGGTGTGGTTACTCCGGCTGAAGCGCTGGCCACCATCGTCCCCCTGGATTCGCCGCTGCTGGCCAAGGCTTATGTGGAGAACAAGGACGTCGGTTTCCTGGCGCCGGGGATGGAGGTGTCGCTCAAGGTGGATACCTTTGAGTTTCAGAAATACGGGATTCTCGAAGGCAAGCTGCTGCAGGTCTCCAGGGACAGCATCGAGGACGGGAAGAAGGGACTGGTTTACGAGGCCTATGTCCAGCCGTTGCGGACCACCCTGATCGTGGACGGCAAAGAAACGGCCATTTCCACCGGCATGAGCATCTCGGCCGAAATCAAGGTAGGCAAACGACGCATCATCGAGTTTTTCATCTATCCCCTCATCAAGTATTGGCACGAGGGAATCAGTGTCAGGTGACGACAGACGGTTGCGATGGGCGGGCTGTATCCCGTTATTTTTGGTGGCGGTTTTCGGATGCACTTGTACTGGCCGCCTGGGCCGTTCCAAACCTGCCCTATGGATTTCTGAATCATTAAAGTCTGCTTACGCATCGGGGAAAGAGCGTCAATAGGATCAAGAAAAAACTGGTTCGAAAAAGTGGAATCTCTCCAACTCAAAAGGTTGTCAGCAAGATGTATCTGGCTAAGGTCAAGGCGATTCTGAAAGAAATGGAGAAGGCGGAGTGAGGAAAAGACAGAGCCGGAGTCATTTGACTCCGGCTCGAATTTTTTCAACCATCAAACCGGCAACCTTTTTTGGTTGCCGGTGATGTCCTGATTTTTATTTCTTTTTGTGAGACTTCTTGTTCATTTTCTCGTGTTTTTTGTAATTTTCGCGGTCCATCTTCCGCTCTTTTTTAAGGGATTCGCGCATTTCTTCCTTATACCGCTTTTGGTCCTCGCGTTCGGCTTCTTCTATATCTTTTCGATGTTCGCGATATGCTTCTTCCCAGTCTTTTCTCCTTTCCCGCTCCATCTCTTCCTGATGTTTGCGGTCCTCACGCTCGGCTTCTTCCCAGTCTTTCCTATTTTCTCTCTCTACTTCTTCCCGGTGTTTTCTATATTCCCTTTCCTGCTCTTCCTGAAATTTTCGATGTTCTTTGTCTTGGCCGTTAAAAAACTTACCAGCCTCTTTTTTCTGCTCCCTGAAATGTTTTCCCTCCGCCTTTCCTTTGTCATCAGCAAAAACATTTAATGAGCAAAAGACAAACAAAACTGAAATCATTATTACAAAGATTTTTTTCATAAAATTGTCCTTTCCAATGAAATAGCGACCAAATCGACTGATTGTCGAAATGGATGGTTCCCAGGCGGAACAGGTGAGAGTACTTTTTTCGGCCCCTGATCTGGATTTGTGCTGCTCGCTGGTCAAAATCACCTGTCCCTTGCTTGGTCTCAGGTTGCACATGACCGGCCCAATCTTCGCGTTTTTTACTCAAACTTACCCGTCATAGCGGTTCCCTTCCAGGGCTTGGCTGCCGGTTTCCCCGAGGGATGGCTGCAACAAATTTTACAACGGTAATAATATTATATTTTAAAATTCCGTCAAAATTTGGAATTTTTAAAAACACCACTTATCTATCACACGAGGTTCCGAATTGCGGTGAAGTCCCCAGGAGGGGTGCGTGGAGAGGGCGAAAAGGGTCAGCCATCAATAGTTGAACATTGCCAATTGGGTGATATCTGACTCCATCCAATGGTCCGCAAATCCGGATTTCATTTTTCCAGGGACATTATACACAAAATATTGGCAGGAGGAGATCAGCGTCAGGTGACGACAGACGGTTGCCAGGAAGGGAGTTTTATTCACAGAGGTTCCGTTGTGTTGATGTATTTCGGCACTCCGTGGCGGATCAGCAGGATGACGGCGGCGAGGATGACGATGCCGCCGACGATCTGGCGGAGGCGGATGAATTCCTCCAGGAAGACCGCCGCCAGGGCGATGGTCGTCACCGGTTCCAGGGTGGAAACGGTGGAGGCGTCCACCGCTCCCAGGCGCTGAATGCCGGCGAGGAAACCGAAAACCCCGCCGACCGTGGTCAGGGCGAGAGCCGTGGCCGCCCCCCAACCCGCCGTCGATGCCGGCCAGGAGGGACCCTGCCAGGCGATGATGATCCCGTAAACGGCGGCCGCCGTGAGCAGAATGACGGTAGTCGAGCCCAGGACGCTTTCCTCACCCAGCATGCGGTCCCCGAGGACGATATACGTGGAGTAGATCAGGGCCGCGCCGATTCCTAGGGTCACCCCGAGCAGACTCCCTTTCAGGCTGCCGCTGACCGTCAGCGCCGTTCCCGCCAGGGCGGCGACGAGGGCGCCGGTCCGCACCGGACCGAGCTTGCTGCGGGTGATCAGGGCGAGGATGACGGTGACGATGGCGGGGTAGAGATAGAGGAGCAGGGCCACCAATCCGGCCGAGGCGTAATGAAGAGCGGAATAGTAGCAGAAGGACTGGCCCAGGTAACAGATGCCGCCCATCAGCAGGAGCACGAACAGGTTCCTCCCCCGCGGCCAGGTTCCCTTTTGCCATTGAAAAAAAGCGGTCATGATCGTGCCGGCGATGGCGAAGCGCAGAAACATGGCCGTCGTCGTATTGAGGCCGTTGTCATAGGCGATCCGGGCGAAAATCGGCGCTATGCCGAAACTGGCCGCTGACAGGGCGGCAAAGACCAGGCCGAGCAGCCGCCGCCGGTCGGCTTTTGTATCCATTGTCTGTATGTGATCCATGGTGTTTTCAAGGGCCAGGAGTTGAAGCGAAAAGCCGCCGCGGAGTGTACCTGCATCCTGCACTTTTGTCGAGAGGGGGATTAACCGCTCATCGCGATCAGCGTTCCCCCCAGGATCATGGTTACCGTCCCTAAGGCCCTCTCCCCAAGGCCTTTTTCCCGGAAAAGCAGATGACCGTAAAAAACTCCGATCAGCAGGCTGAGGCGCTTGACCGAAATCATGTAGGCGACGGGAGCCAGGCTGACAGCCAGCATATGGGTGACGATCATGACCGCGTAACACAAGGCGGCCGGAAGGATGGCCCTGAGGATACCTTTGTTGATGGTTTTTTGGAGATTTCTCCCGGCACCGCAGATGGCGGCCGGGGTCAGGATCAGCACCAGTGCGGGGAAATAGCAGGCCGCGAAGAACAGGGGAGAGGAGGCGGAGATGGCCTTTTTGCCGAGAGTGGCGGTGACGCTGTAAAGGACGGCCACGAGAATCATGTAAAGGGAGCCGCGTTCCTTGCCGATGGCCCGGAAAGGCTCCAGAATGCCCTTGCGCCCCTCGCCGAGATGGAGAAGGTAGGCACCCGAGGCCACCAGCAGAATGCCGAGCCCGCCCGCGGGTGATATCTTCTCCCCCAGCAGCAGGAAAGGGATGACGAGAAGAAAGACCGGGGTCAGGGCCAGGAAAGGCAGGGTCAGGCTCAGAGGGGAGATCTTCAGGGCGCGGATGTAAAGAAAAGTCGCCGCGGCTTCCAGGGGGAGGGCGATAAGGGAGGCGTGGAAAAAATCTTGGCCAAGAGGTGGAACCGGGATAAACAGCAGGGGAACCAACAGGAAGGGCAGGGTCAGGAGCAGGCGCAGCCAGAGGATGAGATATTCATTGTGCGCCGAGAGCGCCTTTTTGGTCAGGGCGTCGCTGGTAGCCAGAGAGAAGGCGCAGATCAGGGTGAGGGGAAGCCAGAGAGTGCTCATGGATGTTGCACGATATCCCTTTTTTCCAGCAGGACGGCCGGGTTTCCCCGGCCCGCGGCTCGCCGCGTCTCTGGGCGGCGGTGCAAACTTTCAGTATTGCTTTCATTTTGTTCGGTAATGCCGACATAGTTTACCATCTGGTCTCCCCGCTTGTCTTTGGAATCACGGTTGATGATTACGACCGTGCATCGGCTTGTCGACGGGCATGGCGTGGCAGCAGGATGCATCGAAGCCGGTCAGCCACAAATCGCGAACGATCAGAGGTTTGAAAGGCTTTGGGATTTTTGAAAAAAAATAAAAAACCAAAATTTGAGTTGACCCTTTCAAAAACTTCTTTGGTAAAGTTTCAAAGGTGAATACATCGCTTCGACAGTGATTTTTCGTCCAGGAGCCCTGTATGAAGGAGCACCGTTATTTGCAATATGTCTTTTTCCCTTAACATCCCCGGCGGCTGCGGTCATTGGAGGAATATGGAAAAGCCAGCCTGGCATGACGCCATTTTGTTACCTGTTTTTATTCCGGCAGTGGCGGTTATTTTTCTTTTGGTTCTGGGGACGATCAGCAATCCGGCTCTGGCCGGAGAGCTCTTTGCAACCGCATTGTCGTTCATTACCCGGAATTTCGGTTGGTTCTACATGCTGTCGGTGGCCATCTTTCTCTTTTTTCTCTTCCTGGTGGGCCTTTCAAACTGGGGCAAAATCAAATTGGGGCCGGACCACGCCGAACCCCAGTACAGCTTTCCCGCCTGGTTTGCCATGCTCTTTTCCGCCGGTTATGGCATCGCGCTGCTGTTTTTTGGTGTCGCCGAACCGGTCCTGCATTACGCCACACCGCCCCAGGGAGCGCCGGCCACGGTCGATGCGGCCAAACAGGCCATGCAAATCGCCTTTTTTCATTGGGGTTTTCATATCTGGGCGATTTACGGCCTGGTGGGACTGGTCCTGGCTTACTTCGCCTTTCGACATGGCCTGCCCCTGTCCATGCGATCCGCTTTGTATCCTTTGGTGGGAGACCGGATCCATGGACCGATCGGCCACGCGGTCGATGTTTTTGCCATTCTGGGAACCCTTTTTGGCGTCGCCACGACTCTGGGTTTGTCGGTGGCGCAAATCAATGCGGGAATCAACTATCTCTGGCCCCAGGTCCCCGTCGCCACTTGGGTGCAAATTACCGCCATCGCCTTAATTACCGCCATGGCGCTGGGCTCGGTCCTGGCCGGGATGGATAAAGGTGTCAAACGGCTATCTATTCTGAACATGGTTTTGGCCGTCCTTTTGATGTCTTTTATTTTTATTGTCGGCCCTACGCTATTTATCCTCGAAACATTTCTTCAAAACACCGGCAGCTATCTGAACAACATCATTGAACGCACATTCAACCTTCAGGCCTATGTGCGCAGCGACTGGATCGGCAACTGGACGCTGTTTATTTTCGGCTGGACCATCGCCTGGGCCCCTTTCGTCGGTTTGTTCATCGCCAAAATCAGCCGTGGACGGACCATCCGCCAATTTATTTTCGGCGTCATGTTCGTTCCCTCAATCTTCACCTTTTTATGGTTTTCAATTTTTGGGGATACCGCCCTCCATTTGATCATGGTCCAAGGCTACCAAAGCTTGATTGCTGACGTGCAGGCCGACCATGCCATGGCTCTTTTCAAGCTTTACGAACTTCTTCCCCTGAGTTCTTTGATCTCACTCTTGACCGTATTCCTGATCATCACCTTTTTTGTGACCTCTTCCG
>JAAZDE010000213.1 GCA_012512925.1 Desulfuromonadaceae bacterium | reverse complement strand
TGACCCCCAGGGAGCGGTCCCGCCATTCGATACGATTCAACGGAGAGCGGTCCGCCTCCTCGGCCAGAGCCTCGAGGCGCTCTTCAAGACGAAGCCGCATCAGCCGCCCCCAGACCGGAACCGGTACGTAGCGCGGCGGATCCTTCTCGAAACCGATGGCGTGCGGCGAGGGTTGGCGGTCGCCGATAACCACCGGGCTGCGCGAGTGGCTGACCCTGGTCGTGGAGCGGAGAATCACCGGGGTGCTGAACCGTTCCGAAATCTCCAGCCCCAGTTTCGTAAAGTCGGCGGCTTCCTGGGAATCGGCCGGTTCCAGCAGGGGCACCTTGGCGAAGCGGCCATAATGGCGGGTATCCTGTTCGTTCTGCGAGGAATGCATGCCGGGATCGTCGGCGACACAGGCCACCAGCCCGCCGACAACGCCGGTATAGGCGAGGGTCATCAGGGGATCGGCGGCCACATTGAGCCCCACATGCTTCATCGTCACCAGACAGCGGGCTCCGGTCAGGCAGGCGCCCGCCGCCACCTCGAATGCGACCTTTTCGTTGGGCGCCCATTCGCAGAAGATCTCGTCCCGATGGCGGCTCAAGGCCTCGAGAATCTCCGTCGACGGAGTGCCGGGATAGCCGGCCGCCACCGTCACCCCCGCTTCGTAGGCCGCCCGGGCGATGGCCTCATTTCCGGATAAAAGTTTTTTTTCCATTTTTCCCATTTCCACCGGTTCCGCGCCGGAACCGGAAAATCGCTCCCCATGAAAGGGAAACTTCGGCTTATCGCTTATTCTATTCCCAGCACCCAAGCACTCTGTGGCGCAAAAGGGTTGAATTTCCGGTAGGAAAAAAAGTTTCATAAAAAAACCCGCTTGCGCGGGTTTATTTTATTTTTCCTCGCCTTCCGAACTTTTTTCCTTTACCTCTTCAATTTTCTCTTCCTGGGGAGTTTCCTCCTCCCGGGCCGTTTCTCCGCCGCCGACGACATCACTGGTAAAATCTTTCGCGGCGGGTCCCTCGTCGCCGGTCATCCCGCCGGAAGCCATTGAACAACACTCCTTGCCGGCGCTCAAATCCCTGGTAAAGATAAGGGTTTTCAGCATATAGGCGGTACCGGCCACAATCAACAGCCAAACAAGAATTGCCAAAAATGTCATAGCGCTCTCCCATTCTCCTAGCAATAAGGTTTCACTTGTTGGTTCCCACAATCCACGCCGTTTCGATCACCCGCCAGAACCTAAGGTGACCTGTAAGATTATATAATACAACCCACTGTTCTTTCATTGTATTTTTCAGGACCATGAATCAACTTTGACAGCAGCAGGTGTCCTTCATCGAGATAGAGTCCGGTAGATCGGGCGGCCGATTCCCCGAAGCCACCGGCAGCCACGGGGGAGGAAAACTCTCCGGAGGAACTGAAAAGGGCATAGGGGACCGCATCGGCGGAATGGGTCATCAGGCGGATCGGAGTCGGATGGTCGGGCAAAACCATCAGGCGGAAATCGCCAAACCGGGCCGCCCCTTCAATCACTCGACCAACCACCAGACGATCGAATTCCTCGATGGCCCTGAGCTTCTTGTCCAGACTCCCCTCGTGGGAGGCTTCATCGGGCGCCTCCACATGAACAAAGACAAAATCACGATTTTCCAGGGCCGCCAGGGCATGATCGGCCTTCCCGGCGAAATTGGTATCGAGATAGCCGGTGGCGCCGGGCACCCGGATTACGTCGAGGCCGGCATAGAGGCCGATCCCTTTGATCAGATCGACGGCGGAAATGACGGCTCCAGTGATGCCGAAACGGTCCTTCATGGTGGCGATGCGCGGGGCCTTCCCCTGTCCCCAGAGCCAGATGGAGTTGGCGGGAACCTTCCCCGCGGCGATCCGGGCCTGGTTCACGGGATGTCCGGCGAACAGCACCATGGAGGAGTTCATCAGCAGGATCAGCTGTTTGGCCCCATTGCCACGGGGCAGGAAAGGGGTGATCTGCTGTCTGGTGATGTCGTGGGGAGGGGTCAGGGCGACTTCCTCCGCCCCCCC
>JAAZDE010000212.1 GCA_012512925.1 Desulfuromonadaceae bacterium | reverse complement strand
TCTTAAGCGATGCGCCGTTGCATCATTCCATTGATCGGCGGCCCGGGGATGGACGCCGGGCGCGGCCCAGACCTCGGAGGCGGCGCGGGCCGCCGCCAGAATTCGATCCCATCCCGCAGGAGCCACGCCGGGGATCAGGAAATGGCCGATGCCGGCGGTCCGGGCGGCCGCCAGTTCGGTGCCGAGAGGGTCGAATTCCTCCAAGTGGACGTGGGTATCAAAGAAGGAAGACTGTTTTTCGTTTGCGGGCATCGGGAAACGGCCGGTTATGGTTCAAAAACAATTCCCGGCAGGATAGCACAGAGGCGACCTTGGCTGAACAATCTCTTTTGCTTCGGTTTCGGCAGGAAGAAAATTTTTGTTCTGTATTCCGTTTTTTGGGGGAGGGGCGAAACGACAGCGCACACCACCCGCAAAGTTCCGCAGGGAAAAATTCGGGGGCGAGCCGCAACGGCCCCGCCCCCGGTTAAGAATTCTGCAATTTTTTAAAAGATGAGGCTGTTCCCGTCCTCAGGATTTCCCCTGATTATCGTTGCCGCCACCCTGTTTGTGGGCCAGTTCCGAGTATGCCTGGAGTTTTTTGTCGACCAGATAATTGATCGTTCCTTCGGGCCAGGTGCCGTCTTCTTTCTTTTCTCCGGCGGGGATCCCGGTCAGGATTTCTATTCCCTCGTCGATGGTGGAAACCGCCCAGACGTGGAATTCCCCCTTGCGGACCGCGGTGACCACGTCCTCGTGCAACATGAGGTTCTTGACGTTCTGGATCGGGATCACCGCCCCCTGCCGTCCATCCAGGCCCCGGCTTCGGCACAGGTTGAAAAATCCCTCGATCTTTTCATTGACGCCGCCGATCGGCTGAATGCGCCCGTTCTGGTTGACCGAGCCGGTGACGGCGATGCCCTGGCTGATCGGCACTTCCGAAAGGGAGGAAAGGAGGGCGTAGAGTTCCGTTGAAGAGGCGCTGTCTCCCTCGATCCCGCCGTAGGATTGCTCGAAAGCGATGCTGGCCGACAGCGACAGCGGTTTGTCCTGAGCGTAGCGGCTCCCGAAAAAGCCGCTGAGAATCAATACCCCCTTGTCATGGATCGGTCCGGAAAGTTTGGCCTCCCGCTCCAGGTTGATGACGTTTCCCTTGCCCAGGTAGGTGCGCACGGTGAGGCGGGCGGGTTTGCCGAAGGAGTAATCCCCCATGTCAATCACCGTCAGGCCGTTGATCTGCCCGACCTCGGCGCCGTCGGTATCGATAAGCACGGTTCCTTCCTTGATGAATTCGAGGTTGCGTTCCTCCACCCGGTTGGAGCGGTAGATTTTGGCCTCGATGGCCTGGTTGACATGGCTGGCATCGGCATAATTTTTGCCGCTCTGGCGAGCGTAGAAAACCGCCTCGCGAATCAGGTCGGAAAGAATCAGAAAGCGTGAAGTGAGCCGGTTTTTGTCCTCCACCAGGCGGGCGGCGTATTCGACGAAGCGGGCTACCCCGGTGCGGTCGAAATGGAGCAGGTTCTCCTTGCGGCAACGGGTGGCCACGTAGCGGGCGTATTTGTCGATATTCTCCTCGGTGTTGTCCATGGTCAGGTCGAAATCCGCTTTTACCTTGAAAAACTTGCGGAAATCGGGGTCCATGGCGAAAAGGAGGTAATAGAATCGCGCCGGTCCGATCAGGATGATTTTGCAGTTGAGCGGCACCGGCTCCGGTTTGAGGGTGACGAAGGCCATCATCCGGAATTGCTCGGTCATGTCCTCGATCTTGATTTCGTGGTTGCGGATGCACCGCTTCAGCGCCTCATAGGTGTAGGGGTTGGCGAACAGTTCGCGGCAGTCGATCACCAGGTAGCCGCCGTTGGCGCGGTGCAGAGAGCCGGCCTTAATCATGCGAAAGCTGGTTATGGCGTTCCCCATCTGGATGATGTGCTCGATCCGCCCGAACAGATTGAAGTAGGTTGGGTTGGTCTCGAAGATCACCGGCGCCCCCTGGCAGCAGGAGTTGTCCACCAGCAGGTTGACGCGGTAGCGTTCCAGCGGCGATTCCTCCTTGGGGGTGGTCCCGGCCTGAGTGGCGAACTGGGCGAATTGGGGAGGAGTAGGGCGGAATTCGTCGATGCGGTAAAGGATGTCCTTTTTGCAGTCCTTGAAGTGCTTAAGCACCTTGTCGTAGTCGCGGTATTTTTCCTCCAGTTCCTCGAAGAGGTGGCCGATGGCGAACATCAGGGCGTCCTTGGCCATCTGGCGGGTGGTTTCCCGCAGAACCTTCTCCAATTCCCGGGCCTGCTGCAGCACCTCGTTGAGACGGTCCTTGAGGATCGCCGCCTTGCCGTCGATGTATTTGCGCTCGTCGGCGGAGAGTTTTTCGTAATCATCCTTGGAAAGAGGCTTGCCGTCCTGATTCAGCGGCACGATGATCAGCGTGCCGTCGCCCCCCTGGACGGTGAAGCCGTCCCGGTTGGCTTCCTCCTCGAGACCCTGGAAAAGCTCTCTGTTTTTCTCCTGATATTGATCGGCCAGACGAGCCTTCTGCTGTTCGAACTCCTTGCTTTCGAAAAACTTGGGGATCGCCTCTGCCAGCCGCCGCACCATATCCTCCACGTCGCGGTGCAGTTCCTTGCCCTTGCCGCAGGGCAGGCAGATGCATTTGGGATGGTTGTCGTCCTCGAAATCGTGGAGGTAGCACCAGTCATCCGGCACCTTTTCCTGGGCGGCCTTGGTTTCCAGCATTTTGCGGATAGTGGAATAGCGGCCGGTGCCCGCCTCACCGAGGACGAAAATGTTGAAACCCTGGTCCTGGATGCCGAGGCCGAAATCGATCGCGGTCAGCGCCCGGTCCTGGCCGATGGTGCCGTCCAGCGGGTCCAGTTCTTCGGTGGTGGAAAAGGTGAATTTGGCGGGGTCGCAATTCCAATAGAGGTTTTCCGGGGCGACATGCAAACTGTCTTTTATGCTCACAAGCTGTCTCCTTTCAAAAGTGCAATGTCCTCAACGTGGTGAAAACGAGCCGCGGCATCCGGGAAGAGGAGAGTGGCGCTGCCCCTTTGAAGCATGCTTGGCAAGGAAATGACCGCGGGGGAAGTTTGCCGAGGCCACCTGATAAACTCTAGCAACTGTTTGTTATCACGCAACACCAACGGGTCAAAAGGTAAGCCGGATGGCGAGCGTCCGAATGTCCCCAAAGATCGACCGGTTTTCAGAATTCCAGAACCGAACCCGCGGCCAGGAAGGAGAAGCGCCTTCCGAAAAGGGAATGGAGTTCAGCGGCCCGTTTCTGTCCCGTGCAGTGGCCGACGAGTATTCTCTGCACCTGGAACTCCCGCAGCGTTTCCACTGTCTTGGTGAACTGTTCCTCGTCGGCCGGCGCCAGGTGGGTGCCGCCGATGACGGCATGGAGGGAATCGATTCCCGCCTGCTCACGGATGTGACGGAGGATGTTGACCATTCCGGCATGGGCGCAGCCGAGGAGCAGCACCGGGCCGCTCTGTGAGTGGATGAGCAGGGAGATGTCGTCCGGAACTGTATCCTGAACCATTTCCCCGGATGGCGTCGCCGGAGTTACCAGGCCGGGATCCCCTTTTTCAAAGGGTGTCCGGCGGGGGATTTCGCCAGTGAAGAAGAGGCCGGGAGCCAGTTCGGTGAATTCCCGCAGCAGGCGGAAGCGGGCGCCCATGCCGACCAGGGCCGCCTCTCGATGGGGGATGCCTACGAAGCGGAACTCCTCTTTCCCTTTCCAGAAGCGGGGCCGGAAGATGTCCGGATGGGCCGTTATTTCCAGCGGTCCGGTGCGGGCCAGCACCTCGGGTAGTCCTCCGGCGTGGTCGTAGTGGCCGTGGCTGAGAATGAAAGAACGGAGTCCGGCAAGGTTTCTGCCGAGAACATTGAGATTGTGGGAGAGGGTCAGTCCCTGACCGGCGTCGAAGAGATGGTTCCCCTGCTCGCTTTCGATCAGGCAGGAAAAACCGTGTTCCGCCAGGACTGCGGTGTTTTTGCCGACACTGTTTTCGCACAGGATGGTGAGGCGCATGCTTTTTCCTTCTCTGGTTTTTCCGGCGCAACTCCGATTGGCAAAATTTTCATTACAATACACCACAAGGCCGCTTCCCGCAAAGAGGGCAATGAGTTGTTTGTTGGCGTTTTCAGGAGATTGTGTCATAGTTGCGGGAAAATTTTAACGTTTCCGGGGAGGAGGGCTTGACATGGAGATTGGCATTGAAAATGTGGCCATTGTCGGGGCCTCCGTCAAGGAAGACCGCTATTCCTGGAAGGCCCAGAAGATGCTTATGGAACGGGGGCACCGGGTGTTTCCGGTTTCACCTCTTGGGAAAACGGTACTGGGGGTTAATGGATTCCGCAGTTTGTCGGAGATCTCCGAGCCCTTGGACACCGTCACTCTCTATGTCGGCCCCGCCCGTCTCTCCGAGTTCCTCGTCGATCTGGTTGCCAAAAAGCCGCGCCGTGTCATTTTCAACCCCGGCACCGAGCATCCCCGGGCCGTGGAGATTTTGCGCGGCCATGGCATCCGGGTCGAGGAGGCCTGCACCTTGGTGCTGCTGACTACGGGGCAGTTTTGACGGCCTCGGCGAAAGGTCGTTCTGGCCCGAACGGCGGGTGAAGCGAGAAATATCATTCCTGCATTTTAATGTCACCATGGGAGGAGAAACTATATATGGCGAGGAAAACGGTGAAAATCATGCCCTGTCTCGACATGCAGAATGGCCGGGTGGTGAAAGGGGTACAGTTCGTCGATATCCGTGATGCCGGCGATCCGGTGGCCTGCTGCCGCGCCTACTGCGAGGCGGGAGCCGATGAACTGGCCCTGCTCGACATCACCGCCACGGTCGAGGGGCGGGCGACGATGCTGGATGTGGTCGGCAAGGTCGCCGCGGCGGCTATGGTCCCCTTCACCGTCGGCGGCGGCATCAGCGATCCGGCCGTGGCCGAGGCGGTTCTCAAAGCCGGCGCCGACAAGATCTCGGTCAGCAGCGCGGCTTTTCGCAAGCCCGAAGTCATCGCCGAGATGGTCAGGGCTTTTGGCTCGGCGCGGGTGACCGTGGCGGTGGACGCCGCCGTGAACGACTCGCTTCCCTCCGGCTACGAGGTCTTTATCGATGGCGGCCGGACGGCGACCGGCGCTGATGCCGTCGAATGGATCAAGAGGATCGACGGTTTCGGAGTGGGAACGGTGCTGCCGACCAGCAAAACCACCGACGGCGTGCGCACCGGCTACGACCTGCCCCTGATCCGCAAGACCAGGGCCGCGACCGCTGCCGAGGTCGTCGCTTCGGGGGGCGCCGGCACGATGGAGCACTTTTTCCAAGCCTATGAGGCGGGGGCCACCGTCCTGCTGGCCGCCTCGGTGTTCCATTTCAACATCATCGCCATCCCGGAGTTGAAGGATCATCTCAAGGGACGCGGCGTGCCGGTCCTGTGACAGGCTGCTGAAACCACTTTCGCCGATCTTCATCCGGCGAGTGGCCAAGAGGAGCGGGGCGGTTCTCCTCAGAAACCGATGAGGATGTGGGACAAATGTCCAAAAAACTTGTCGCCATAGTTGCCAGCTATCGTCGGGAAGGGATCATTCACCAGGCCGTTCACCGGATCCTTCGGCAGGTGAAGGAGAGCGGACATGAAGTGGAGATCGAACTGATCGATCTGTTGGATCGGCAGATTGAATTCTGCACCAACTGTCGCCTCTGCACCCAGTCTCCGGGTGAGAAACCGGGTTCATGTGTCGTACGGGATGATATGGCCGGGATCATCGAGGCCATTGAAAGCGCCGATTATCTGGTGCTGGGGTCGCCGGTCAACTGTTTTAACGTTACCGCTCTGTTCCGCCGTTTCATGGAACGGTTGATCTGTTATTCTTTCTGGCCCTGGGGCAAGATGTCTCCCCGCCTTCGGAGCAAACGGAAAAACAAGAGGGCGCTTCTGGTCTCCTCTTCGGCCATGCCCGGTCTGTTGCAGCCCTTTTTCACCGGGGCGCCACGGGCGCTGAAAAGCACGGCCCGCCTTTTGGGAGCCAGACCGGTGGCTGTGCTTTGCTTCGGCGGGATCGCCATTCGGGAAAAAGGCTTTCTTCCTTCCGGGTTCCAGGACCGGATAAAGAGATCGGTCGAAAAACTGCTGGCTTGAGAAAAACGGAAATCTCTGCAAGCCCTCCTCTGCTGACTCCTGGGCCTGGAAAGGTAAACAAACCACATGACCAAACACGCCAACGATCGCGCGCTCCGCTTCTACCATGACGTTTTGGGTTTGGAGCGATTGCACTATGGCCTTTGGCAGTCGGAAGACGAGCTTTCTCTGGCCAATCTGAAGGAAGCCCAGAAAAGATACGAAGATCTGCTCGTTGCCGACATTCCCGAAGGGGTGCGTTCCATTATTGATGTGGGGTGCGGCACCGGCGTGTTGCTGGCCCGATTGAAAGAGATGGGCTTTCAGGCGGAAGGGGTGACTCCCGACCTCCACCAGCAGCGGGTGATGCAGACCAAGGGCCTTGGGCCTGTCCACGTTTGCCGGTTTGAAGAGTTTGCCCCAAAGGCCGCTTATGACTGCGTTATCATGAGTGAATCGGCCCAGTACATTCCCCTGGCGAGATTGTTCGGCAAGGTCAGGGAGGCCCTGCGCCCCAGCGGCTGCCTGCTGGTCAGCGATTACTTTGTTTTGAACGATGTCCGCGGCATCATGGCCAAGAGCGGCCACAATTACGAGGATTTTCTGGCTGCTGCTGAAAAGGAAGGTTTTAAACTGGTCAAAAACCGCGACATAACCCGCGAGGTACTTAAAACGCTGGAATTGGCCAACACCACGGCCGGGAAAATTCAGCTCGCCGTGGAGATCGGCACCGAAAAATTCCGCCACCGCCATCCCCTCTGGACCCGCCTGATCCAATTTTTCATAAGGAAAAAATATCAACGCCTGCAGGAGGAGAGGGTGCTGATCGACGCCCGGGAATTCGCCAAGAGCAAAACCTACCGGTTTCTCCTCTTTGAACTCCAGGGGACGGCACAGGAGCCCTCCTGAGAGCCTGGTCCGGGAAGTTCGGGTTCACTCCTTGATCAGTCGCCATTCCCCCGCGTAGAGGTTGAAGCGGGGAGGTCTCAGAAACCCCACCAAGGTCATTCCCTGTTTTTTTGCCAGTTGCACCGCCAGGGAGGTTGGGGCGGAGACCCCGGCCAGCACCGGGATGCGGGCCCGGTACGCCTTGTTCGCCATCTCCAGACTCAGGCGCGAAGAGAGCAGGCAGAACGCCGCCTCCCGCAGCCGGTTTTTCAGCAGCAGATGGCCGACGCACTTGTCGAGGGCGTTGTGTCGGCCGACATCCTCGGCGAATATCAGCAGGGAACCGTTGACATCATAGAGGCCTGCCGCGTGGGTGGCACCGGTTTGAGAAAAGATCTGCTGATGGGTGAAGAAATCCTTCTGCAGGTCAAACAGGAACGCTGGCGCAAACCGGATGCCGCCTGAAGGATCGATGGGCGGCAAATCTTCTCCGGCGGGAAACTCGGTTTTCTTTTCGGTCACGAGGTTGATAATGCCCTCGCCTGTCGTTAGGATCTCCCGCACCTCCTCGCCCGACTCGATCATCCCCTGGCAGTAACACCATCCGACGGTCAGTTCGGCGTCCATCCCCGGCGTCCGCAGGGCGTGGTATTTCCTGTTGCCATTCACGGAGATGTCGAGGTGAGCCTCGACAGCCAGCTTTTCCTGGCGGGGTTTGAAACCCGCTTCGGAATAAGCGAGGATTTCAAATTTTTCGATCTGCATGGTGAAGACTCCTCTCGAGTTGGTTTGTTTCTGTGAAGGATAGAGGAGGGATTCCTTTTGGGCAACGAGGAATCGGGTCGGCTCAAGGGGTGGTGCGGGACGGGGAAAAAGCAACGGTTTTACCGAAGGCGTTGCGAGCGTTCAAACTCTCCTTTTTTGCGGTGGTAAAGCCCCTCGGCGGGGATCTCCTTCTCGATCAGCATCCTCAGCAACGGTTCCCGATGGATGGCGCGGAATTCCACCACCATGCCGCAGTCGGTGGAGATCTGGCGCGGGGTCGGGATCAGTTCGATGGGGATCGACCGGGCCTTGGCCTCCTTTTCCACCTTGAGGACGTAGTGGATGGAGGGGAGGATCAGGACGTAGGTGGTCTCTTCCGTCATATTTTTCCCTCCGCGATGTCGCCCAACGCCCGGACCGTCTCTTTTATTTCCGCTTCGGTATTGAAGAAGCTCATGGAGAGGCGCACCGTCCCCTGGGGGAAGGTGCCCAGGGTGCGGTGCGCTACCGGCGCGCAGTGGAGGCTGGCGCGGCAGGCGATGCCGTACTCCCGGTCGAGGGAGCGGGCGACGGCGCCGGGATCGCGGCCGTCGATGGTGACGGAAACCACGGCGGTCTGCGCCTGCGGGTCGGCCGGGCCGTGGAGGCGGATTTTGTCGTGCCCGGCCAGGCCTTCGAGAAGCAAACCGGTGAGGCGCATCTCGTGGTCGCGGATCGTTGCGATCCCCTGTTGGGCCAGGAACTCGACCCCGGCGCGCAGCCCGCTCAGGCCGGGGAGGTTGGGAGTCCCCGCCTCCAGCAGATCGGGCAGGAAATCGGGGTGCTCCAGTTGCTCAGAACGGCTGCCGGTTCCTCCCTGGACCAGGGAAGAGAGCTTCAGCCCCGGCGCCGTGTAGAGCCCGCCGGTCCCCATCGGGCCGAACAGCCCCTTGTGGCCGGAAAAGGCCAGAAGGTCGATGCCGAGAGCCTGCACATCGATGGGAAGCACCCCGGCGCTCTGCGCCGCGTCAACCAGGAGCGGAATCTCCGGCAGGAGGGCCTTGATTTCCCGGATCGGGAGGATGGCGCCGCAGACGTTGGAGGCGTGGGTGAGAACCACCAGCCGTGTTGCCGGGCGCAGCGCCTTTTGCACATCGTCGGGATCGAGTTCGCCGCCCCGGCCGCAGGGGACCATGGTCAAGGTGATCACCCCTTTTCGTTCCAGGGCATGGAGCGGCCGCATCACCGAATTGTGCTCCAGAGAGGAGGTGACGACATGGTCTCCCTCCCTCAGGAGGCCGTAGAGAGCGGTATTCAGGGCCGCCGTGGCGTTCAGGGTGAAAACCAGCCGGGAGGAGTCGGCGATGTTGAAGAAACCGGCCACGGCCTCGCGGACGGAAAAGAGCTCCCGGGCCGCGGCGGCGGCCAGCGCGTGGCCGCTGCGGCCGGGGTTGCCGCACCGCTCTTTGCCGCAGGTGAGGACTGCCTCCCAGACCGCATCCGGTTTCGGGAAGGTGGTGGCCGCGTTGTCGAGGTAGATCACGGCCGCACCACCCGGTCGAAGTTCCACATCGCGTTCAGGATGTCGAACATGTTGGTGGCTTTGCCGACCCGGAGTTTCTCCTTGAGCCCCAGGTAATCGAGGCAGGTGCCGCAGGAAAAGATCTCGATTCCCTGCTTTTCATAGTGCTGCAGGGTTTCCAGAAGCACCGAACCTTCGGTGGTCAGCCGCACGCCGCCGTTGACGAAGACGAACCGCTGCGGCTGCGGGGCCATGTCGGCCAGGGATTTGATGAAACTCCGCATCAGCACCTCTCCCAGGCCGTCATCCCCCCGTCCCATCCGGTCGCAATCACAATAGACCAGCACCTTTTCCTCCCCGGCTGCGGCGGGAGACGCACCATCGCAGCTCTCGTCGCTGTCCGGTTTCAGGGTCAGACGGATCTCCTTCCCCTCACGGACGATGCCGGTGACGGCCCAGCAACGCGATTGGGCGCAACGCGACACGTTCTCGCAGGCGATCTCATTGTCGAGGAGAACCTCGAGTTCCGCCGCGCCGGACTGCTCCATCGCCTTTTTGGTTTGAACCACCGGCTGCGGGCAGGAAAGCCCCCGGCAATCGATTGTCAGTTTATTCATGTAAACCTCTCGTTGCTATTAATGTTGAAAACCTCAATTCTAAAAAGTAGCCCTGACACTATCTGGAATAGGTCGAATCCAACCGACGCAAGATTCCTCCGCTCATTTCAAAAACTCCATCCGCCAGGCGCTCGACCTGCTCCAGATAGTGGGAGACCAGCACCAGTGTGCAGTCCTTTTTCAGCCCGATCAACAGTTCCTCGATGCCGGCGGCGGCTGTCCAATCGAGGGCCGAAGTCGGCTCATCGAGGAGCAGCACCTCCGGCTCCAGAATCAGACTGCGGGCGATGCAGAGCCGCTGCTGCTGGCCGCCGGAAAGAGACCGGGCATCCGTGGCCAGCCGCTCCTTGACCTCCTCCCAGAGCAGGGTCCGGCGCAGGGCGCTCTCGACCCGGCCGGTGATCTCCTCCCGATCCCTGACGCCGGCCAGTTTCAAGGGGAAGGCGACGTTGCGGAAGATGCTCATCGGCAGCGGGTTGGGACTCTGGAAGACCATGCCGACCTTGCGCCGCAACTGCTGGGAAGGCGCCCGCCGGTCGCAGAGGTCCTGCCATGACCCGGCCAGGCAAAGTTGGGCCAGACCCTCGACCCTGGCCTCCGGTATCTCGGCCCAGAGCCGGTTGAACACCGAAAGCAGGGTCGATTTGCCGCTGCCCGAAGGGCCGATGATCGCGGTCACTCGGTGTTCCGGGAATTCGGCGTTGAGACGGTGGAGGATCTCCGTTTTCCCGTAGCGGAAGGAGAAATCGGCGAGGCGGATTTTGGCTGTTTCAGTCATGGCTGTCGTCATCGGTAAAAAAGCCGTTCCTTCAGCCGCCGTTGGGCGAGAAACGCGAGGAGGAAAAGAGCCGCACAGAGGAACAGCAGCACCAGTGCCGCGGCGAAGCCGCGCTCCAGTTCCTGAGGCCCGCTGTACTGGGAGGAGATGTAATAGATGGTGAAGGGGAGGGCCTCGTATTGCCGCAGCAGGGAGCTGGGTATCCCGGCGGAAGCCACCACTCCCGTCAACATGATGACGGCGGTGTCCTCGGCGCAGCGCCCCACCGCCAGAATGATGCCGCCCGTCAGGTCCGCCAGGCGGTTCGGCAGCAACACGTACAGGATGTTCTGCAGTTTGGAGGCGCCCAGGGCGAGGGCGGTGCGGCGGGTGACCGGATCGACCGCTTCGAGGGCGTTCTGGGTCGAGCGGATCAGGTACGGGAGCACCAGAAAGGCCAGGGACAGAGCCGACAGCAGAAGGCAGGGGCCGATTCTGCCGGAGAAGGTCCGGTGGAGCACGACGGCCATGGCGAAACCGGCCAGGCCGATGACGATGGACGGGATGCCCGCCAGCACGTCGAAAAAAAGGTTGAGCCGGCGCTTGGGAGCGGGCGCGGCATATTCCGCCAGGTAGATGCCGGCGCCCAGGCCGACCGGGACGGCACAGGCGACGGCGAGCAAAACCAG
>JAAZDE010000211.1 GCA_012512925.1 Desulfuromonadaceae bacterium | reverse complement strand
GTCCGCACCCCCGGGTTGTAGGAAAACATCGGATTGGAGAGCATCCATTTCCAGTAGAGGCCGGGTGTGGTGGAGCCAAAAACGCCACCCGCCGAGACCGTCCGGAATTCCACGGGGGAGGCATATTCGGCAGTCGTTTCCTCCCCATCGAAAGCGGCCTCAAAGTCCGTCAGCAGGCAGGGCTGGGGAAGCCCCAGATTCGCCAGGTTGCCTGTGGCGGCATCCACCACCACGCACCATGCTTCCGTGGACCAGTAGGATTGACTGGGCTGAACCCATGACGGGGTTCCGCTCATGACGATGAGCAGATAATTCGGGCACCGCTTCGGCTCGCGGACGAAACCAATGACCACGGGGCTCTCCCAACTCTCCCCCTCAAATTTGACCACCACATGGTCGCCCTCCTCGAAGGCGCCGGCGTTGCAGGTCATGTAGCGCACCGGAACGTTTTCCAGGATCTCCGCCTGGTTGACGTCGTGCCGGTCATGGGTGGAGCTCACCGGGTCAAGATCGACCCGGCAGGTATTGGCGGCGGTGTCGATTTCGCGGATCGTGCCCAGGCGGTAGCGGGGACGCCATTTGGCGAAGCCGGGCAGCATGGCGTAGTTGAAATAGGCCGCCGCTGGTCCGGAGGCCTTCACCGGCTGCAACTGTCCGTCCCTGGCCGCGTCATAGGCGGCGGTTCCATCGTGGCCGGGTAAAATGATGGCTTCCTCGCCGGGGACGCGTCCCGCCTCGATGGTGCCGACCTCTCCCGACAGTTCTTCCGTGTGATCGGCGCACCAGGCCTCGACGGTTTGGTTTTCCGGCACGCCGCCGATCGAGGCCAGACGCCGTTCGGCGGCGGCGATATCCAAAGCGGTCTGCCGGCGCTCTGCGTTGATTCTGTATAACTGGTCGCGGGCGGATTTGACGGCGGCGTTGGCGGCGCGCATTTTTTCCGGATCGGCGGCGGAGATGGCGGCCCGGAGGACCTCTTCCTGGTAATCGTATTCCAGCGCGGCGCTGTTGAACTGGGCCTCCAGCGCCAGCAGCCGGGGCCGGAGCCCGCCAAGCCGGGATAGCAGCCGGGCGCGTTCCGCCTTGATGCGTTCGACATGATAGTCGATCCGCAGGGTGTACCTCCCTTCGCCGTCCGCGGAGATAATGGTGCCCTTACCCACTGGCGACCTCCATCAGCACCGCGGGGATCCCTCCTTCGATCCCGACCGACCAGGTGATCAGGCCGGCGGTGATTTCTTCCCTCGTTGTGGGGTCGATGGCAATGCCGCCGGGGCGCAATTGAGGCGTCGGTTCGCAGCGCCAACGGATGGTTCCACCGCTGCTCTGGCGATAGCTGACGGCGGACACCTGCACCGGCGGGCCGGGAGGCTCCGCCGGTCCGTAGCCGGAAAGGGTGATCGACCGGCTGTAGGCGCCGCGGGCGTCGGCGATGTCCTCCAGGGTGGCGGTGGCGATCAAGGCCAGATCTTCAGCGCCGTTGTCGTAGAGATAGCCCTGATAGATTTCCAGTGTGCCCGAAGCATGGGCGGCGATGACGTCAGCGTAGGCCGGCGCATTGGGGATTACGGCGGAAAAGTAGCTGGGGGTGGCAGGCCGCAATCGCAGCTGGAAGCTGCTCATCGGCAGCTCGATGCCATCCAGATAAAGACGCCACACGCGCCGGTGGGGGCGAACAGAAACGGTCGCAAGATCGCTGATGAGAGGAACGGTCAGGGACAGCGCGGCGGCGGGAAGAGAATCCAGCTTACAGCGGTATTCCGAGATGGGCCAGTCGGCCAAGGACAAGGCCGCGCCGGGGAGCGTCTGCCGTTTGATGCAGGAGCCTCCGGGGGCATATGTTCTAAGTGACAGAACCGCTTTCGGCAGGGCTGCCTCGAAATTGGCGGCATCGTGCAACGGTAAAAGCACTGCAAGCGACAGAATCGCGGATGGCAGGTTCGCGGCCGGTGACAGAGTGCCCCAAACCGCGTCCGCGGCGTCATGGTTAGGCCTGGTATAGGCGGATTGCCCCTGCCAGGAGGCTTCGGCGGCGTTGTATGCCGGGCGGGTGTAACTCCCGGATGGCGGGTTCGCGGCCGGTGGCAGAGTGGCCCAGACCGTGTCCGCGGCGTCATGGTTGGGCCTGATATAGGCGGACTGTCCCTGCCAGGAGACATCGACGGCGTCGTATTCCGGGCGGGTGTAACTCATTATTCAGGCTGTCCCGGGATCACACGATGAATCAGGTCGTTGTAAAGGATGGCGCCGTTGGCATCAAGAAACACCAGGTCGATTTCATCCGCTGTGGTCAGGTTAAAAGAATATTCCCCCGTAACCGGATCGCTGGTGGTTTGTGCCAAAGGACTGCCCCCCGTCCGATGGTAGGCCCGTACAACGCGCTCGCAGGGGTTCCCGGAATCGTCCCGCACTATTCCGGAAACTACTGTCGTTTGTGGGGCGGCGGGTGGAACGTCCCCTTCGGTGCCTACGGCTATCTGGGAAATTTCATAAATGGCTCCGTAGTCTCCTATTCTTACCCCGACATACCCTGTGGAAGGGTGCCCAGTGAGATCAAAAACAAAAGGCTCGGAGAGGGATGGTTCGGCGCTATCTTCATTCCAGGCCGCGTATTGGACGGAACTCCCTTGAAGACGCAGCCTCATGTAAGACCATTTAACGGCGTGCTTACTCACGAAAGTCATCGTTGTTGTACCGTGAAAACTAGTAAACGTCCCCGACGCTACCCCATATAAACCACACCAACTACTATTTGATGGGAAGCCGTGAGATGGCCAGTACAAATAGTTGGAAACATCCACGTGCCGCGCTGTGATTCCAATGCCTCCACCCACGGTTCCATTGTCCGCGCTACGCAAATATCTTGCACGGATACGCACATCCACATCAGCGGCTTGGATTGAAGGGAGTAAAAAGATGCTTGTTCCTCCGCCTGTTCTATGGGACTCATAAACAAGGTTTGGTGAGCGGCTGTAAAAAAAAGTGTCCGCGGAACAATAGCCGTTCGAAACCTGTTCTCCCAGGAATGCCAGCGTGTCGAGCCGGTCGAAAAAGTACTGAGCCATATCCCCTCCTAGCTTGCCTGACTGATGGTCCCGGTCAGCAGTCCGGCAGCGTTGACGATCAACGTGTAGTCGGTATTGGTCACGGTGATGTCCGCCGGAGTATCGTCGAGAAGGTAGCTCCACAGCAGATAGTTGTTGACGCCGTCGGCCACGTAGAGGATTGCCCGGCGGAAGGTGGCGGTGAGGTTGGTCCAGGTCACGTCGTCGGCGTCCCATTTCATGGCCCCGGAGGATTGCGTCACTGCCTTGTTTGCAAGTGCCGCGCCGCCGGCGGCGTAACCGTTGCCACCGGCGATTTCGTTGGCCGAGATGTCGCTGTAGCTGGTGTCGGTGGGGTCGAAGACGTAGTTCGAATCGACCAGGGCGACCTTGATGGGGTCGCTGTCGAGATCGATGGAGCCATCGACCAGACGCTGGGGGGTGTGGTGGTAAACCTCGATGGTGACGGACATGGCGGATCTCCTAAACGTTGGGTGAAAATGTCACATCAGTTTTTCGGTTGGCAGAAATGTCAGGGTGACGCCGCCCTCGGACTGCCCCATGCTCTGCACGGCGCCGAGGAAGACCCCCTCCCGGCAGGCCAGCGTCAGCATGGCATGTTCCCGGATCAGGCGCTTCAGCGCCGCCCACTGCTCCGGGGTGATGACATCCACC
>JAAZDE010000210.1 GCA_012512925.1 Desulfuromonadaceae bacterium | reverse complement strand
TACTCACCACCCTCGACGTGGTGCTGCGGCTGTTCAAAAGCTCCATCCCCGGCACCTATGAAATCATCGGTTTGCTCGGGGCCTTGGTCAGTTCCTTTGCTCTCGGCTACACCTCGGTGGAGAAGGGGCATATCGCCGTCGACTTTCTGACCAGCCGTCTGTCGCCAACCTGCCAGGCGCTGATCACCGCCGTCAACGCCGCCGTCGCCACCATCCTTTTCGCTCTCGTCACCTGGCAATCGGCCATTCACGGTTTCAACCTGATGAGAAGAGGCGAGGTCACCCTGACGGTGCAGATCCCCATCCACCCCTTCGTCTTCGGCGTCGCCGCCGGCTGCGGTCTGCTGTGCCTGGTTCTTACCGCTGAATTCACGCGCGCCATGCGCGCTTTCCTGGAGAATCTGGAGCAGTGACCGGGGCCCGATTCAATCCATGATGCAAACCTGCTGAAAAGTTTCCTATGACCCCCACGATCATCGGCCTCATCGGTATCATCGCCCTGTCGGTTCTCATCTTCTCCCGGATGCCGGTCGGCTTCGTCATGGCCATCATCGGTTTTGTCGGCTTCGCTTCGATCGTCTCCTTCGACGCCGCCCTCAACCTGTTGGCCAGGGATGTCTTCTCCACCTTCAATTCCTACAGCCTGACCGTCATCCCTCTGTTCGTCTTCATGGGCCAGCTCGCCTTCCACACCGGCTTGAGCAGCCGGCTTTTCGACGCGGCCTACAAGTTCATCGGCCATCTCCCCGGCGGGCTGGCCATCGCCACCGTCGGCGCCTGTTCCTTTTTTTCAGCCATCTGCGGTTCCACCAACGCCACCGCCGCCACCATGGGCGCGACCACCCTTCCCGAGATGAAGCGCTACAATTACAAACCGGAACTGGCCACAGGGGTCGTCGCCGCGGGCGGCAGCCTCGGCATCCTGATACCGCCAAGCGTCATCTTCATTCTTTACGGAATCATGACCGAACAGTCGATCGGCACTCTCTTCATCTCCGGAATCATTCCCGGCCTCCTGCTGGCCTTTCTCTTCACCCTGACCATATTGATCTGGGCCACCTGGAAACCGGAAATCGGGCCCAAGGGTCCCCGCGCCTCGTGGCCCGAAAGATTCGCCTCCCTGGGCGGCATGGTGGAAATCCTCATTCTCTTCCTCGGCGTCATGGGAGGGCTTTTCGCCGGCTTTTTCACCCCCACCGAGGCGGGGGCCATCGGCGCCTTCGGCACCCTGGTTTTTTCCATCCTGCGCCGCTCCCTGTCGTGGCGGGGCTTCACCCAATCCCTCTTTGAAACCACCCGCATCTCCTGCATGATTTTGGTCATAGTCGCCGGGGCCACGGTTTTCGGCCGCTTTATGGCCATTTCCCGGATCCCCTACAACATCGCCGGCTGGATCGCCGAGAGCCAGCTTCCCGGCTGGGGGGTCATGCTGCTGATCATTTCGGTCTTTCTGGTGGGGGGGTTTTTTGTCGACGCCCTGGCCCTCATCATGCTCACCGTGCCGATCTTCTACCCGGTGGTGACGAGCCTCGGCTACGATCCGATCTGGTTCGGGGTGGTCATCGTCCTGGTCACCCAGATGGGGGTCATCACCCCGCCGGTGGGGGCCAACGTCTACATCGTCAGCGGCGTGGCCCGGGACGTGCCTCTGGAGGTCATATTCAAGGGGTGCATCCCGTTCCTGATCGCCCTCATCGTGGAAACGCTGCTGCTGATCCCCTTTCCCGGGATCGCCCTGTGGCTTCCCCGGGTGCTGCTGGGCTGACGGGCAATCTCTCCATCTCTCCGGCAAATCCATTTAACGCCTGCCCCGAAAGGTCCGCTTTTTACAAATGATTTTCCTTGCGGGGAGATAAGTTAAGAAAAATCTGATATAGTTAGAGAAGTTGTTCCTCAGTCCAAATCACCTTCGGATTTCCCCTGATCACTTCCATGATGATTCTCTCTCGTTTGTCCCCGTTGTTCTGGCTTCGGAATTTCCGGCATGGAATGAAGGCATCGGGGGGAGAACGATTGTCCCCACCCAATTCTTAATGGTTGCTTCCACACTTCCAAGGGAGTGACCAAAAGGGCTCTTCGTCACCACCCTTTGCTTTCTGCGGCGGACAGGTGAGATGGTGGTGCCTTTGCCAGCGTAAAGGCCTTTTCAGATAGCTATTTAGATGGGTTTATCACTCTATGAAAAAGAACCCGCAGCCGGAAAACAGCGGCAGCAACCGAGACC
>JAAZDE010000209.1 GCA_012512925.1 Desulfuromonadaceae bacterium | reverse complement strand
GACTATGGCCTGAACGTGCGCATCAGCCTGCGCGGCAACGACGCTTGGTTCTACCGCATCAGCTTTCAGCTGAACGTCCTCACAAGGGATGTGGGTTGATGGGGGTACTGATGCGGGTGGGACTTTCTTTGGGATAAAATATCCTTAAAACAGTCTGATAGGTATCTTGTTGCAGAGAAAACTGCAAGGCGGACAGGCCGGTGCGCAGAGGGACGCACCGGTCGTTTGCCCCCGGTTTAAGCCGGAGCATAGTTAGCGGTGTCCTTCGGGCGCGACCTGTTGTGCCCTGTCGCTCATGGCAGGCCGTCAGAACGGAGTTTTTGCAGCGCGGCCGCCAGATACCGGAAACCGATTTTTTCCTGCTCGAGTCGGACAGAAACGCCCCAAGTGTGCTGCCGCAGTTGGTCGTACAGGGTTTGCTCTTCCGTGGTCAAGCGAAGGAGATCGCCAGTCTGGGGTTGCGGTTCGCTGCCCCAGAATTGCCGGTGTGCCAGCAGTGTCTCCCGGTCCATGAGAAAAGAGACGGTGTGGGGAAAGAATCCGCGCAACTGATTGAGAATGGCAAAACCGTGGGTGTCGATGTCCCCCCAGTAAAGGATGTTTTTTTCCTGCAACCAGTGGACGGTGGCCAGGTTGGCAAAGCCGTATCCGGCCCCGAAGATCACCATCGAGTCACGGACGTTCGGGAAAGCCAGGAAGTTGATTTCGTTTTCGGTGATGAACACCGTGGTAACAGACGGCGCGAGCGACGAGAAGGCGGCCTGGGTCAGGGTGATATCCTGGTCGGATGCCATGGGCAACAGCCGGACAGTCGGATCCAGCATCCGAAAGCGCACCCGGGCAGGTTTGTCAAGAAAGCCGTAGCGGCGGCAGAAACCGAAGGCGCCCGTGTGTGTTGCATCGATGGCTTCCTCGGGCAGGACGAGATCGAAGAGTTCCGCCAGCACAGCGCGGTGCCCTTCGATCAACTTGGTATGGACGCCTGGCAGGTCGACCTGGCGCAGGTACACCTCGGGCCGGGGATGCTTACTCAGCCAGTCGATGATGGCGAGCAGCTGCGGCCACTCTTCGGCCAGGGCCAACGCGCGCAAGGGGCGTTTTGTCAGCCAGGGAATCAGTTCGGCCCGGGTCTCGCGGGTCCGTTCGACCATCCCCGCAAACCGTTCCGCTGCCCTGTGTTTGCCGATCAGACCGAGCGCTTGTTCCAGGGTATCGATCCAGATGGCCGACGGGATCCGGTTGGCCCCGAGAACACGGTGGTTGACGCTGCGCCATTCGATTCGATAGAGGCCTTCGTTCGCGACCAATCCGGCGATCCAGTCGCGCACCTCGCTGAACCGTTCGCCGAGTGCTCTGGAATCAGGCCCTTTGAGCGCGAGGCGTCGGGGAAAGACCGACTCACCACCGGCCACTGAGGCCAGCAGCAGACCGCGGTCCCAGAGTTTGTGCACCTGCGCCTGCAGGCCGGTCGGCGTTGTCCACTTCATGCCTGCATCCTTTGTTTTTCGGCCCGATATTCCTCAATGCTCAGGTTGCGCAGGACGGAAGTACGACCATCTTCACTGTGAACAAAACTGACTCCGGCGACAAAAGGTTCAATGATATGGATTTTCTGCAACGGCGTGACGATCAGCAGTTGCAGATTGAGCTGCGCGAACAACCGTAAACCGTATTGGGTCGATTCATCGGAACCGCGCCCGAAAGCCTCATCAATCACCACGAAACGGAAGGAGCGCGAACGCACCGCCCCCCATTCCAGACCGAATTGATACGCCAGACTGGCGGTCAGGACGGTGTAGGCGAGCTTTTCCTTCTGGCCACCTGATTTCCCGCCCGAATCCGCATAATGCTCGTGCTCGGTATT
>JAAZDE010000034.1 GCA_012512925.1 Desulfuromonadaceae bacterium | reverse complement strand
GTCCCGCCAGTGGAGCAGACGCTCCAGGGCGGCGAGCCGGCGCCGGTCGAAGGCGGCTGCCTCCGGCATGGCGCGGACCAGATGTCCAGGCATATCGTTGTGGCGCAGATCTTCCAGCAGGGCGAACTCCTCCTTCGCCCATTCCATTCTCCCCTTTTCCTTCAGCCGCTCCTCAATGATGGCGGCCAACCGGTGCAGGTAGCGGGTGTCCTCGGCGGCGTAGTGGAGCATCTCTTCCGGCAGGGGGCGGATCGCCCAGTTGGCGCACTGATATTTTTTGTCCAGTTCGACCCCGAAATATTTGCGCAGCAGGTCCGCCAGGCCGAGGACCTCTTCGCCCAGCAGTTTGCAGGCGGTCATGGTGTCGAAAATATTGCCGACCTCGATGCCGAAATCGCGGTGCAGGCAGCGGACATCATAGTCGGCGGCGTGGAAAATCTTGCGGATGTTTTTATCGGCCATGACCTCCTTTAAGGGATCGAGATCGGGGAGGGCCAAGGGGTCGATCAGCACCGTGCGCCGGGACGAGGTTAGCTGCAGCAGACAGACGCGGGCGAAATAGCAATGATAGGAATCGGCCTCGAGGTCGACGGCGATAACTTTTTCCTCCGCCAGTTCCTTGGCCAGGTCGGTCAACTCTCGAATCGTTGTGATCACCGCCGGCCGTTTTTTTTCCATGGGATCTGTTCCGTTCATTTTTGGAAGGTGGCGCCTTTCCCCTCCTTTTCAAGTTTTTCCATTATCTTGCGGTGGGCGCCGTGCAGGGGGAGGGAGGCGACGGCGTCCCTGGAAAACCATTGTTCTTCCCTGTCCTTCTCCCCAATTCTGTCGCCGCGGGGAAAGACCTCACCGCAGAAAACCTCGGCGATCAGGCGGAAATGGCTGTAGGCGTGGCGGATCTTCCCGTGACGGCGAAGTTGACCGCGCAGGTCGAGGCCGAGCTGGTCCAGCAGTCCTTGGGCCGCTCCGCCGCTCTCTTCTGCTTCCTTGAGGGAGGCGCTGGGGAATTCCCACAAGCCGCCGAGAAAACCCTGATAGGGGCGTTTTTGGAGCAGGAAGCGTCCCCCCTTGTTCAGCACCAGAGCCACCTGCTGGACCGTCGGCGTCGTTTTTTTGACGACTGACAGCGGCAACTCGGCGGTTTTGCCAAGGCGGAAAGCTACACAGCAGGGGCTTACCGGGCAGGCTGCACAGTCGGGATTTCTGGGGGTGCAGACGGTGGCGCCCAGGTCCATGATGGCCTGGCTGTAGTCGTCGACATTGTCGTTGGGAGTCAGCTGTTCGGCCCAGGCCCAGAGTTGTTTTTGGCTCTTTGCTGTTTTCAACGGAGCTTCCAGAGCGAAGATACGGCTCAGGATGCGGCGGACGTTTCCGTCCAGGATCGGCGCCCTTTTGCCGAAGGCGATGGCGCGGATGGCGCCGGCGGTGGATCGGCCGATACCGGGAAGCCGTGTCAGCTCAGGCAGTTCCTCCGGGAATCTCCCCCCATGGTCAGCCACAAGGATTTGCGCCGCGGCGTGAAGATTGCGGGCTCGGCTGTAATAACCGAGTCCGGCCCAGAGGGCGATGACCTCGTCGATAGAGGCCGAGGCGAGGCTGGCGAGATCGGGGAAGCGGGCCAGAAAACGCTGGTAGTAGGGAATGACGGTGCCCACCCCGGTCTGCTGCAGCATGATTTCCGAAATCCAGATCCGGTAGGGGTCGTGGCCGCACCGCCATGGCAGTTGCCGTCCCCGCCGGCGGTACCAGCAGAGCAGGCGGTCGGCGAAGTCGCCGATTTCGGGCCGGTCCGCCGGCGAGAATGTCATCCGATCTCCCGCAGGGCGGCGAGGGTGACCTCCATTTCTTCGCGGCTGCCGATGGAGATGCGCAGACCATGCTGGAGAAAAGGGTCGGAAAAGTGCCGGACCAGTATCCGCCGGTCGTAAAGGCCCTGATAGATCCGATGCCCGTCACGATCCGGAGGAATGCAGAAAAGAAAATTGGTCTGGGAGGGAATGACCTCGTAACCCAGGGTCACCAGTTCGGAGCGGAGCCACTCCCTGGTGGCGCGGATCTGCCCTACGCAGAAGCGGAAGTAGTCCTGATCCTGGAGCGCCGCGGTCGCCGCCGCCTGGGCCAGGCGATCGAGGTTGTAATGGTCGCGGATTTTGTCGAGGGCGGCGATGATCGGCGGCGGACCGATGGCCAAGCCGATGCGCATTCCGGCCAGGGAATAGCTTTTGGACAAGGTGCGGGTGACCACCAGGTTGTCGTGGCGGCGCACCAGTTCCAGGGAGTTTTCATCGCCGAAATCGGCATAGGCCTCATCCACCACCAGAATCCCTTTCAACCGGCAGGCGAGATCGTCGATGAAGGGGAGGGGGAAGGAGAAGCCGAAGGGGGCGTGGGGATTGGTCAGGAAGAAGATCTTCCCCTGGAATGAGGACGCCGGTTCCTTCAGTTCCAGATCCGGGGAAAGCTGGATGGTGCGGATTTTTGCTCCCTGGATCTGGGCCAGGGTCAGGTAGTAGGAATAGGAAGGGTGAACGTAGCCGACCTCCTCCCCTTCGGCGGCGAAACAGCGGATCAGGTTGTTCAGAACCTCATCCGAGCCGTTGGCCATGATGATCCATTCGGGGTCGAAACCGTAGACCTCGGCCGCTGCGAGTCGCGGGGCGGCGCTTTTGGCGTCGGGGTATTTCCTCAGGTTGGCTCCCGCCTCCGCCTGGATCGCGGCGATGACCTTCGGGGAAGGGGGAAAGGGATTTTCGTTGGTGTTGAGCTTGATGAACCTCTGTGACTCCGGCGGTTGAAAACCGGGAACGTAGGCGGCCATCTCGGCTATGTTGGGGCGCATCGGATTCATTCTTCCTCCGCAACTTTTTCAAGAAAAACCCCCACTTGGTCAGTGGGGGAGAAAGGAGTGCCCAGCAGGTGAAGCGGTGGCGAAACCGCCCTCACTTCTTGATCTTGAAACGCCGGTGCTCATCCTGGGTAAAATAACGGTATTGGCGGCCGAGGCGGCGCTTGTTCATTTCAATGGCCATCTTGTCCCGCAGGACCGGTGTATTGAGTTGGTCCACTACTTTGAAGAGCATGTGGATGAGGCCGTAGAGAAAGAAGGTCATGATAGGCAGGTAGAGGGGATCCCAGTCGGGAAAGGTGCCATAGAAACGGATGGCGGATACGACCAGGGCCGCGAGGCTGAACAGTCCCGCCAGGGCAGACGGGATCAGGCGGGTTAATTGATATTTTTTCAGGCATTGATCGCAGATGGGTATGTCGTCCGAGGCCATGACCCGGAAGAAGACCCGCTTGCGCTTGACGATCTTGCCCAGTTCCGACTGGTCATCTTCCTCGAATTCCCCGCCGTAGTAAAATTTGGCGATTTTCCCGGCTCTTTGAATCCCGCATTTGGCGCAGGGCTTGTCGAGAACCTGTTGGTCGTCTTTGTTGCCGTTGTCAGTGGTGGCTTCCTGATCTGTCATCTTTCCTCTCGCCGCTGAAGGTATGGGCCTCGGTCCAGCCGGGCCGACCGTTTCATCAGGGGTTCGTTTTCTGTTCGGTTGCCGTCGGGGCCGATGAGGGAGGCGCGGCCTCCTTTGGAGGTTGCGCCTCAAGGGCCTTGGCTTCCAGAGCCTTGGCCCGCCTGTCCGCCTCGACGTTTTCCAGGGCTTGCTTGACCGGGACGATCCTGACGATGGGGGGGAGGGAATAGATAAGGTAGATGATGCCGCTCATAAGGGCAATTAGTATGATTCCGGCAACACAAATCTGTCTTTTTTCGCTTTTGGTCATGGACCTGATCTCTCCGTCAGAGGGGCTGTCTTCCGGCGGGACCGGCCGGATCGGAAAAAACTTCCGGCATGCTAGCACAAAACGGCGCCAAGGTTAAGGCCGAAGAACTGTCGAAGCGATGGTATCGGGGGAAAATTCCCTCCTTAGTGGCGGCGCCGGTAGTAGTCGCGGTAGTACCAATCGTTATAAAAAGGACCAAAATAGGGCCAGGGACGGAAGGGGTAGGGATAATAGTAATAGTCCGGGGGACGGGGGCGCTCCTCCGGCCAGAGGTGGATCTCGCCGATTCTGAAAAGAGGATAACGGTAATCCTGGCCGGCCAGGGTCCGGGTGATCTCTCCTTCGAGGGTTCCGGTCAGGGTGATCAGCCGATTCTGGGCGAAGAGGACCGGGTCCAGGAATTCATTCGTTTTGGCCAGAAACCGCCCTTCCT
>JAAZDE010000004.1 GCA_012512925.1 Desulfuromonadaceae bacterium | reverse complement strand
CTTTGTACCTTCTTGTATTTTTGGCTGTCCCGACGCCACAATGGTAATTCGGCCGTTGTCATCTCTCAGTGGGGTCCAAAAAGTGAACCACCCCAATGGGATAAGCTTTTTTAGCCCGGCGTTGAGGAGATCGCGGTGTCACCTCTTTTCCGGGGAAACTGCTTGGTGAAGGCATGGCCTTGCAACCGGTAGCTATAGCCCTCGATGTTGATGACCCGGCAGTGGTAGAGCAGGCGGTCTAAGAGGGCCGAGGCGATCACCGGGTCTTTGAAGAGGGAAAAGGTAACCTTGCCTCGTCCCTTCGCACGGCGTCAGGGTTTGATGTAGGCGTTCAGCCCGATGGTCACCGGCTTCCCATTCACCTTGGCCTCAGTCACCATGTTGCCTCGGGTGCTGGCCACGACCAGGGTCTTGCCCGACGCGGAAGGGGTCGGCTCTTCCAAGTCGATCTCGATGCACAGCTTGTTGTCCCGGATTTCGACGCTCATCGGCATGGACTTTTTCTCCTTTGTGTTTCGAATGTCAATTCCCTCGTTTGGCCTTCCTTCCTTCCCAAGGCGGTACGGGTTCTTTTTCATTCCATAATCCTATCCCATCCTGTCGGGCCAGGCAGCGTGCGGGAGCTGGAAAAATATCCTCGAGCGGGCAGTCATCACCAGCCAGGGCTCGCGCTCTGCGGTTGTGGACCGGTTCGCTACGTTCCGGGATCAGGGTACTGAGCAGAATATCAGAGCCCTCGCAGACCTGGCGACCTCATTCGCCAGGTACTGTAAAAAAACCCGTTGGCGCACCGAGGGTGAAAAGGGGCGGCTGTTCTCAATTCCAGCAACTCTTCGCAGCCGCCTGGGGGAATACAGCCTCCGCCGCCAATAAAGGGAAAGTTATCCTGCTTCCAGCCGCAGCATATGACGGCTAGGTCAATTATGACGGCTGACGGTGACGGCTGTTCCTCTCCCCGGACCCGCTCTCTTTTCACTTTGATCTTTATTATCCGAAGGTTGCACCTACATAAAGCGCAGTTCCTTTCCGGCCCGATAGTTGCGGCATATTTTTTCAGCGGGGCATGAGCACAGTGGTGCCTGGTGCGAAAATCAAGCTGTTGCCAGGGAGAATGCCATGCACCAATAAATGAAAGAACTACAACTCAAAGGAGTTGGGAAAGTCCTGTCCCGGCGACTGGTCGAAAACGGCTATAACACCCTATCCAGGGCGGCGGCTGCACAAACAAAAGGGTTAGAGCGAATTGCCGGGATGAACCTCGAAAAGGGTGCGGACCATAGTAGCTCAGGCCCGAGAGATGACGGGGGAGGCCGAGAAAGGTCGGCACACCTGGCTGGAGGAAAATGGAGAGGGTAAAGGTCGTCTGGTATAATCTGAGGAGTATCAAGCAGGCGCCGGAATTCACGGAGAAGTCCTTGCCGACTCGTGATTTGGAGGCGGGACACCTTATTTTTTACAGAGGAGTTCATCATGTCCCAAGAAAAAGTCCGTCAAAAAAACGGCAATATGACCATCGGTGCCTTGGTCGCCGAAGATTACCGGCTTGCAGACGTCTTCGAGAAATACGGCATCGACTTCTGCTGCGGTGGTCATGCGACCCTTGCCGCCACCTGCCAGGAGAAAGATCTCGACCTGACTAAGATCCTGCAGGAGATTGAAGTCGTCGGAAAAGAGTCGATTGGTCGCAGTGAAAACTTTGCGGCCTGGCCCCTGCCGTTTCTTATCGACTACATCGTCAACACCCATCATGCCTATCTCAAAGAGAATGACGAACAGATTGTCGCCTATGCCCGCAAGAGCGCCGAGGCGCATGGCGCGCATCACCCCGAGGTGATCGAAATCGCCGCCATCTTTGCCAAGATTTCCGACGATATGGCAGTCCACTTAAAAGCCGAAGAAGAGGTCTTCTTTCCGGCCGTCAAACGTGTCGATTCGGCCGTCGGTAGCGGGCAGAACCCGAAAGCCGATGACCGCGTCCTGATCAAATCCGCGCTGACAAAACTGTATCGTGAACACGAGGAGGTCGGCGATGCCATCCACAAAATTCGGCATCTCGCCACGAATTATGCGATCCCGGAGGACGTCTGCAACACCTTTGTCGTCACCTACCGCAAACTCAAGGAATTCGAGGACGATCTGCACAAGCATGTCCATCTCGAAAACAACATCCTCTTTCCTAAGGCGGCTCAACTCTGACCGGTGGCATGGGGCACTGGCGTTATAAAATCCAAAGGAGAAAGACCATGAACGGACAGGCAGGAAAATCAATGTTGTTGGTTTGGACCATTTTCCTCCTTGCACTGGCGGTGATGCTTCCCGGCCAGGCCATGGCCCATTGTGACACCCTCGACGGGCCGGTGGTCGCCGACGCACGGATCGCCTTGGATCAAAACGACATCACCCCGATTCTCAAGTGGATCTCTGCTGAGGATGAAAAGGCCGTTCGCGCCGCGTTCGTCCAGACTCAGGTGGTACGCAAGCAGAGTCCCGAGGCCAAGGCTTTGGCCGACATGTACTTTTTTGAAACCTTGGTGCGTATCCATCGCGCCGGTGAAGGAGCACCCTATACCGGCCTGAAACCGGGAACGGCGATTGACCCGGCCATCGCGCTGGCCGACCAGGCCCTGGCGAGCGGCTCGGCCGATAAACTGGTTGAAGTACTGACCGGCGCCATGGCCAAGGGCATTCGTGAGCGCTTCACCCGGGCCTACGAGAATCAGAAACATGCAAAAGACAGCGTGGCTGCAGGT